>JBARRE010000550.1:0-5122 GCA_049644065.1 Sedimentisphaerales bacterium
AATCAACACCATCCTGCAGTTCCACGCTTGGCATACGTGCATCTTTATTAAGCTTGAATATTTTTTTGGCGAGAACTCGTCCATAGGTATGATAAGCAACCAGATACCCGCCCCCACAGATCAACATTAACAAAAGCGTATCCATTCGTTATACCTCGTATTCTGCATTAGTCTTTTCTCGGTTACTTGCTGAATGCTTCAGCATAGTTTGCTCTTTTATCGTGCCGGTTATTAGCTCGATGCTTCGATTAGTTGCACAATTTCATCTTTGGCCCGCTCAAGTTGAATATCTTTGCCCGCGGCAAAACGTATATCGAAAGGTACCTCAATATCAGGTTCAACACCAACACCTTCCAAACACTTTCCATCGATAAGCAAGTTGGCGGCTCCATAGTACAAAAATGAATCTGAGGATATATCCTTTTTTCTTCCGCCTGTCACATATCCAGCCGTACGTTCTCCAATCAAAATACCTCTTCCTGTCTTCTTGAAAAGATATGCCAGTACTTCTTTGCCGCTGCGACTGCCGCCATTTATAATAACGACCACGGGTTTACTACACCCGGCAATAGACTTAAATGTTTTCTTCCGTTCTGTCGATTTGACAGTTATCTCTCCCAGGCCATACTGTAAAAAAGGCGCGATAAATTCATATCCCATATCGCCCCCATAACCATCTCGAATATCAATGATTATCCCCTCTGTTTCATTTGCTCGATGGATACCGTATTGCAGTGCATTCTTCATCTCTATTCCACGTAGCCGCCAGAGGCGGACATAAGCAAAACTGTGCCCTCTATATTCGATAGTCTTTAGGCCGGCATACGAATCATTATCCAGCCGTTCCTTTTCTATCATATCGACAGGAGTAATCGGCAGTTTTTTTCGTGTGGATTCTAATGGCCCTCGTTGAATAATCAGTTCTATTTCCTGATCCGCCTTATTGAAAAATGAACGAATTGGGTGAAAGGGCTGACCATCTACTTCTACCAACCAGTCGCCGAAGAGTATGTCGGCTTTCTCTGCCGGTGTTGAATCAAGTGCAGCGATGACATAATGACGTCCCTCTATCTTTTTGGTCACTACACCGATTCCGCTCCGATGAGTGTCAGGTTTCCCAAATACAACCTGTATTACGTAATAACCAGAATCCCACTTCGTGTAGTAACGGGTATGTGACGTCTTCAGTTCCGCTAACATTTGGTTGATGATTTTAGCAAAGGATTCGTGGTCCTGGGCGGCTATCGCTTCAGGCCTGTAGCGTCTGCTCGCTTCTTCCCAGTCCACGCCATTGAAATTAGGATCCCAGAATTCCTTATTGATAATCCTCCATACCTTGTCGAAACATTCAGCCGGTTTAAACTCGTTAGATTCCGGCTCTCTTTTGGCGCATTGTGAATCCCACAAAACCAATATCAGGATCAAAATTCGAAACATCCTCATCATGAATCTGTCCTTCCGAATCCTTATCCACCCGATAATATTCGCTACTCTCTGTGTTTCCGGGTAAAGAGCCGTATAGGCACTTCTTCTATGGGTAGTATAGATCGTAGCCGGTTTACGATGAATCTGAGATAGTTTTCTTCAAACAGTTCGGGCCTGTTTACAAACATAAGAATCGTAATCGGATTGACGGCAATCTGCGTTACATAATAAATCTTCGGCCAGCCCGTTTTCCCTCTTTTGGCAGCGCCCGCTTTCTCTTGTTTTATCGAATCGAAGGCCTTGTTCAGCCTGGTAGTTGGTATCCATGTTGTTGTCTGCTTGAAGATTTCCGCCGCCAGATCCAAAACGCTCTGGATGTTCTTTGCCTGGGTTGCCGTGGTGAATGCCAATGGTGCGTATCTCAGGCCCGGCAGCAGTTTCGTCAAATAATCCTCGTAGTCCTCGGTAGCGGCCGAATCCTTTGCAAGGTCCCATTTGTTGACTACGATTATGCAGCTTTTGTATTCTTCGGCGATGAATTTGGCCAATTTCTTATCTACCTGCGAGACCATCACGGCGGCATCTATCAAAAACAGCACGACATCGGCGCGCTGAATCGAGCGCGTAGCACGAACATTGCTGTAAAATTCAATACTGTCGGCCATCTTGTTCTTTTTTCTGATCCCCGCAGTGTCGATGACAATAATTGTTTTGCCGTCTTTTTCGAAACGGACATCCACCGCGTCTCTTGTAGTGCCCGGCGTCTCGCTCACTATTACCCGCTCGGAACCGACCATCGCGTTGACCAGCGTGCTCTTGCCGGCGTTTCGCTTGCCGACAATCGCAATTTTCATAACCGGCTCCATCGGCCTGTCCGAATCCAAATGTGCCAGTCTGTCGAAAATTGTATCGAGCAGGACCGCTTTGTTGAGATTGTTCTGTGCCGAAATGCACAGAAATTCGCCGAAGCCGAGCCTGGAAAATTCGCCGGCGGTCGGAAACATCTTCGCCGTGTCGGCTTTGTTGGCAACACCGATGACGTCGAGGTCGTTCTTACGCAGAAGCTGGGCGATTTTTTTATCCAGCGGCACAATCCCGTCGCGAATATCGACCATAAACAGCACGAGATTCGCCGATTCGATCGCCTTGTGGATTTGATGCTCGATATGCTCGCTCAGCAGGTCGCTGTCGACGATCCCGTATCCGCCGGTATCGGTGAGTTCAAAGTGCTGGTCATCCCGGCCGATAATGGTGCTCACCCGGTCTCTCGTAACACCGGCCGTCGGCTCGACTATACTTATCATATGCCCGGACAGAGCATTCAAAAGACTGCTTTTGCCCACATTAGGCCGACCAATTATCGCAACTACAGGTAACGCCATTCTGATAAATTCCTATTGCTTATCTTCTTTTTAGTAATTACTATTACTTTTATACCTAATAGTCAATATGCAAGTTCTCCGTTGTGAGGAGTTGTTTTTTCAAGTGGAGTAAGTTTTATGGAGAAAAATCGACGGGATTTTTTGAAGATGGTCGCTGCGGGAGCGGCGGCGGCGGTGCCGGGCTTTGCGCAGGAACCGCAAAAGAAAGAGAATGCCGGCAATGAGCCGGTGCAGAAAATGCTGCCGCGATGGCGGGGGTTTAATCTGCTGGATATGTTCACAATGCGAAGCAGGGGCGACTTCCGGGAAGATGATTTCCGCTGGATGCGCGACTGGGGCTTCGACTTCGTTCGTTTACCGATGTGCTATCGGCTGTGGATAGAGGATGGGGACGACTACAAGCCCCACGAGCCGATGCTGGAGAAGCTCGACCGGGCTGTTGATCTTGCCGGTAAGTATGGCCTGCACGTTAGCCTGAATTTTCATCGCGGGCCCGGCTACTCGGTCAACAAGGAATTCGCCGAGCCGCATAATCTCTGGAAGGACGCCGAGCCATTAAAAGCCTTCTGCTTCCATTGGCAAATGATGGCGAAGCGTTATCGCGGCGTCTCTAAGGACAAGCTCAGCTTCGACCTTATCAACGAGCCGCCTTCGGTCGGCAATCTGATGAGCAGGGCCGACCACGAGCGGGTAGTCAGAACGACGGTAGCGGCGATTCGCCAAATAAATCCCGACCGCATTGTCATTGCCGACGGCATGAGCTGGGGTAACGATCCGATGCCGGAACTTGCCGACCTGCAAATCGGCCAGAGCACCCGCGCGTATCAGCCGATGTTCATCAGTCACTACGGCGCTTCCTGGGTTAACAGCAAGAATTATCCCGAGCCGGCCTGGCCCGGGAACGGCTGGGACCGCAAACGCATGGAGCAGCATTACCAGAAATGGGCCGACCTTGCGAAAATGGGTGTTGGCGTGCACTGCGGCGAGGGCGGGGCTTATAATAAGACGCCTCATGATGTGGTGCTGGCATGGCTCAGGGACGTTCTGGAGATTCTGACAGCGCACGGCATCGGTCTGTCGGTCTGGAATTTACGCGGCTCGTTCGGCATTGTCGATTCCGGCCGGAAAGACGTCAAGTACGAAGACTTCCACGGCTACAAGCTCGACCGGAAATTGCTCGAATTACTGCAGGAGTTCGAATAGACGGTTTTGTTTGCAGCCGGCAAAGATCAAGTCTCCTGCTCGTCGTACTGAAAAACCTGCTCTATAGAAACGCCGAAGGTCCGCGCGATTCGAAACGCCAGCGGCAGTGATGGCGCGTATTTGCCCGATTCGATGGCAATGATCGTCTGGCGAGTGACGCCTACACGGTCGGCCAACTGCTGCTGGGTTATCTCGCCGTTTTCAAAACGCAGCCTGCGAACCTGGTTCTGCATTTCACTTTTCGCCATCTTTGCCCCCCCGGCCGTACTGAATCAGGCTGGCCAGACCCTGAACAAGCGTAAAAATGACAAGGCCCCCCAAAAGTGTCAGTGGCATTACATTAACTGAGATAGAGCCATGCGGGCCAACGATGCACCAGGCAATTACGCATGCGGCAACGAAATATAGCCAAAGCACGGCATACGCGGCCATAACCGCTTTTTTATGGATTAACTGGTCCCGCTCGTCGAAACTGGTATTCTTTTTTCCTTTACTGAGCTTGCCAAAAGTAAAAGGAAACAGCCAAAATAAGCCGCCCAAGATGACACTGCTCGCAAACATAAGCACCGGCGCGAAGGATATCCCCCTGTCATAAGCAATAAATACGGCGACTCCGCCTGGGATGAGAAAACAAGCTAATCCCAAAAAGAAATAAAACCATGATACTTCCTTTGTCTTATTCATGATTCTTCTCCTTTATTTCCCCGGCCGTACTGAACCAGAATTGCCGCTGAGCATAAAATTACCATAAACAGAGCTCCTCCAACTGCCATCAGCGGCAAGGTTATCGTCGGAACAGAACTCTTTGGCCCCATACCCATGAAAATATGCACTGCAAAACTGGATACTATAAAGACCCACCAGAAGGTTGTATAAGCAAAAGATGATGCCCTTTTTACAATAAGAGTGTCACGCTCATCACAGACAACCTTGTCCTGGCCCTGTGGCTTTTTAAACATAAAAGGCTTGAACTTTAAAAGTGCTAAAATTGCCGGAAAACACCACCATCCGATTGTTGAATAACCGCGAATGTGAATTTCTATTGCGATTGCTGTTGTGGTAATAATAATTGATGCAGTTATGACGATTAAATTAAACCACGCTAATTTTTG
>JBARRE010000551.1:0-4832 GCA_049644065.1 Sedimentisphaerales bacterium
CATCGCGCACAACGTGCTTTTTCCACGCCGGGGCTTCGTACCAGAATCCCCCGCAGAAAATATCGAGCTTGCCGTCACGGTTCATATCGGCTATGCCGGCGGCTTCGAAGCGGGAATCAGCGTTGATTACGTGCAGGCGAAAGCCTTCGCCGAGTTTAGGGGATTCGCCGGGGGCCGGCAGCTTGGCTTGTTTAATAACCGCCTCGGTTGCGGGTGCAGGTTTGTATGTACTGACGGATGGTGCCGCGCCGGTTTGGGATTTGACGCGTAAATCTTCGATGGCAAGGCCGTCCGGGCCGACGATACGAGTGCATACCGACCAGCCGCCGCCGCCCTGTGTGATTTTAAGCAGCAGTTCGTTAGGACCCTGTTTCAGTTTGATGGGAGCCATGTCCTGGTCGACAACCTGGCCGCGGTCAATGTTGTTGCTGTGAACCTCGGTACCGTTCATCCATGCCTTGATACCGTCATCGCTGCCCATCAAGAGGATCGCGTCGGTGGCTTTGGAGGCGATTATCTCTGCCTTGAGATAGGCTATACAATCGGATTGGCTGGGAAAGAATCCAGACAGATTTATGGTGTCACCTGCCGGGGCGGCGTACCATTTTACGGCCTCGCCCGGTTTTTCGGGTCCGAAGACAAGATTGAATACTGCAGTCGCACCAACAGCACCCGTCCGACGGTAAGGTCCGCACACAAGCCAATCTCGGATGAAAGGACCTCCGGCCGCCGGCTTGACCCGTAAGGCCCAGGCACGTTTGACGATAGCCGGCATTTTACAGTGTGCCAGAACCTCGGTGGAAACTTTGTTGGCGAGTTGTGGATTAGCGTCAGCCAGGGATTCGGCAATACTGATGGCGGCGAAACCGGCTTCATTAACGAGTTCCGGATCATCCAGATATTTCAGCGACATTTCGAGTGCTTCTTTCAGCGGAATCCGGCCCAGTTGACTCAAAGTAAGTTTTTTCTCTTCAACTCGATTGGCTAATGTAAGGGCTTCACGTAATAGCTTCAGACGTGTGGAAAGATCGGGTTCGCGTCCGGCCACGGTGATGCTACCGCGCAACGCGAGGGTACGTAAGGATGTATCGGTATTTGTACGGGCAATTTCGAAAAGTTTCACCGCTGGTGTTGCATTGGGCCACTGTGTCAATAAACGGATGGACTCACGAACGAGTTGTGCATCGCTGTTTTGAGTTGACTTTAACATCTCGGTCAGGGCTTCAGGAGTAGCAAGTTCCAGGAGCAGCGGCAGCACATATCGATGCTCCGGAGCCGGCATGCGGTTCATTGCAGCAATGACTTGCCTGCTGATCTGGTCCTTATTCGGACTAGCCTGACAAACGGCATAAAGAGCCTTGAGAATAAAGTAATGATCGGGACCATATTTTGACGTGACAATAAGATCAAGAAGTGGCATGAGAGTATCTGTTACAGCCAAGCGACGCAGGGATTCTAAAGCGGCAAGGCGGATATTTTCTTCCGGTGCTTTTGCGTATTGTAACAGCATCGGGGCGGACGCTGTGTCGCTGCGTTTACCCAGCGCAAGAAGTAGTTCGGCTTTCTCCATGGTCTCGGCCTGTTTGAGATATACCAGAAGGGCCTCACGCACACCCGAACCGTGTATGCGAGCGAGTGTGTCACGTGCGGCGTCACATTCGGCCGGTTCGCCTTTGGCTGCCGCAAACGCTAAGGCGGGTATCATGGATGTATCACTCAAATCTGCAAGAGCCTGCCACGCGGCTACCCGGACCTGCTGATGCGGACTTTTACTTGCAGTGCGGATTGTGGTAAGGGCTTCGGTGCCGAATTGCAGGTGTGTGTCCAGTACCGCCCATTGGGCTAAGGCAGGAAGGGAATTCCACTGTCGCAAACAAGTCTTGATCAATTGTGCGTCCTTTGTTTCTCGCACCAGCTTGATCACGATAAGTCGGAGTTTCTCATCGTTACCACTGAGGGCTTTGACGACGAGTTCCGGGCGTTGATTGTCGTTAGACAAAACCAATCCCCGCCAGGCGGCAGAGCGGATAGCGGATGGAACCTCGGCACCGAACAAATCGCCATAGAGCGCCGCCGCGCCTAAATCATCACCTGCACTCAGACGGTTTTCTGCGCAGCCCAGCAGTGCTTCCAGCACCGCGAGGCGAACCGCGGGATTCGTGTTCTCGCGAGCCTCGATCAACACAGTAATAGCTTTCTCGCCACCTATCCTGCCCAGTGCAGAGGCGGTTGCCTTCGCTATCGTAGTGTCGGCATCCGATATTAACGGCACAAGCAAAGGCACTGACTCCGCATCGCGGCGCCAACCGAGAGAATTGATTAGACCTGCTTTGATCAGGCCGGAGGTTTTGGTAAGAGCTTTACGCAGCGCAGCGCCTGCTTCGGGGCCTGGGATGCCCTCCAATGCGTAACGGGCGGCATGACCAACACGCTCTTCACCCAGCAACGCGGCCAGGGCCGGAACGGATTGGACAGTGCCGTAGATTCTCAACTGCTGACACGCAGCGCATTTTTCAACTGCACCGGCCGAAGATTGCAGGATGGTGATTAGTTCTTGTTCCCCGGCAGCATGTACGGTACAGGCTGAAAGAGTTATGAATACGATAAGCAGGATAAGATTGAAAAAACGAGTTTTCATAAGCTTCCTTTACTATAATGAGACAAAGTATTCATTCATGGTCATTTTAGAAACACCACGGCGGACGTGGAGTATAGGAAAGAAGGCGATTCGCGGTTTCGTCCCCGGGGAATTCAAGCGTCGCCGGATTCCAATGAACGTTGCGTTGTAAAGCCAGCGCAATACCACCAATCAGAATAGCATTCATGGTGTAAGCGGCGACCTCGGGATTACAGATAGTCTGCCTGCGCGTACGGATGCATTCCAGGAAATTCCCCGAATGGCTGTCGGCGTGATACACGCGCTTATCATCGGGCCGGAGCGTTTCCCTGAGAATGCTCGCAGGATATGAGACGATGTTGTTGCGATCTACGGCAATGCGGCCCTCCGTGCCGACAAAGCAGGCACCACCCTCGCCGCCCACCGGTTCTCCGGGATAACCGGCCGAATGAACAACGACCCCGTTTTTGTAGTGGTAATGGACATTGCCCTTATCGTACTCAACATCAATCGGGGCCCTGGGATCGGGATTCACTGTCCACTGAATAATATCGTAGTGGTGCGGGCTCCAGTTGACATCGCCGACGAACAGACCGGACAATGTATGTCCGGCTTCACCACTGTATGGTCGCCAGGGCAACGGCCCGAGCCAGAGGTCCCAGTCAAATCCATCAGGTACGGCCACCGAGCGGTCGGAGGTCCAGGCAGTCGGCACAAACGCGCCCGGAAGGCGGTAGGCATAAACTTCCTTGAGTCGGCCGATGCGGCCGTTGTGGACAAGCTCACAGGCCTGGCGGAACTTGCCTTCGTATTCCGAGCGTTGCTGCATGCCTGCCTGGTAAATACGGCTATAAGATCGTGCCGTCTCGACCATAGTTTGTGCCTGTCGCACCGTAATTGCGATGGGCTTTTCGCAGTAAACGTCCTTACCCGAGCGCAGCGCCATGATGGCCATGGGAGCGGCCCAATGATACGGCAGCGCGAGCAATACGGCATCGATGTCGGTACGAGCGAGAACTTCCCGGAAATCATTGTACGCTTTGACACCGTCGTAGCCGGGCCTCTCGAACCGCTCGGCGTATATCTCATTGCACCGTTTCCATGCATGGGTGAGACGTTCACGGCGTACGTCGCAGACAGCCATGACCTGTACGTCGTTCCGGGCGATATATCCCCCGGGAACATACGTCCATGCACCGCCGAGGAGATGTCCGGTGCCTTGGCCCCCCAGGCCGATGAATCCCATGTTCACACGTTCGCTCGGAACTGTCCGGCGTTTGTCTACGGCACCAAGAGCCGAAGATGTAATCACATAAGGGACAGCAACAGCGGATGTTGCTGCCTTCAGGAACATTCGTCGTGTCAATTCTTTACGATGCATTTGCATGCCCTCTTAATAAATCACTTATTGAAACTGTTATTTGCGATGTAAGTAATCAGCCGAAAAAGGTTTCTTACGCCGGTAAGAATATCAGATTTCGCTGCCGGATGCATGTATTTTATCGGTTCCGGAATGATTGATTATTTACAACGTGGTCTGCGGATGGTCGTTCCTTACGGCTTGAAGATCAGCGGCCATAGCGTTCGATTCGACTTGTTCGACGTTCTTGCAGCCCGGGATAACGCATGTTACGGCCGGGTGTTGCAGACACCATGCAAGCGCCCAATGGGCCATCGACACTCCCTTTGGAACTTCATTTTTAAAGTTTGTTACCTCTTTAAAAACTTCCTGCCATTCGTCCTGGTCCTGCCAGGAGCTGCGGACATCTGTGCCGGCGAACTTCGACTCTTCGCTGTATTTGCCGCTCAGGAATCCGCTTGCCAAAGGCACCCTTGCCAGCACGCCCAGGTTCTGCCGGATGCAGGAGTCGAAAATTTTTGCCTCCGGCTTTCGATGGACCCGATTATATACGGTCTGGATTGCTTCTGCTCCGACATCGGATGCCTTCTCGACCTGATAAAGGCTGCCGTGCTTTTTGCTGATCGATATTCCCAGATGGCGAATCTTACCCGCGTCCACCTGCTTTTGCAGCATTTCCCACAATCCCGGCGTGTCGAACATTTCATCTGTCCCGCTGTGGAACTGATAAAGATCGATATAGTCGGTCCGCAGCGCCTTCAGCGAGTCCTCAAGCTGCTTTTGAACCTGAGCGGCTTCGAACAGATTTTCCCGCTCGAAGTTCGGCTTGAACTTGTGACCGAACTTGGTGGCGAT
>JBARRE010000552.1:0-1602 GCA_049644065.1 Sedimentisphaerales bacterium
AACAGTTCGTAGTATGCCTGCGCATGTTTACATGCCGGACATACTTTGGGAGCCTCAGTACCTTCGTGGATATAGCCACAGTTAGTGCAATGCCATTTAACGATTGTTTTCTTCTTGAAGACTTCCCCGGCGGCCACATTCGCAGCCAGTCTCCGGTACCGCTGCTCGTGGAACTCTTCCACTTCGGCAATTTCCTTGAACGAAGTTGCTATGTCGCTAAAACCTTCTTCTTTTGCTACCTTTTCCATGTCGGCGTAAATCTGACTCCATTCCAGTTTTTCCCCGTCTGCCGCGGCTTCGAGATTCTTCTTCGTGTCTTCGACCGCTCCCGCCGGGTAGGCAGCGACAATTTCCACATCACCACCTTGGAGATATTTGAAGAAAACCTCGGCGTGTTCCTTCTCGTTGCCGGCAGTCTCCGTGAATATGTTGGCAATCTGCTCATAACCTTCTTTGCGCGCAACGCTGGCAAAGAAGGTATAGCGGTTCCTCGCCTGAGATTCTCCGGCGAAAGCGGCGAGAAGGTTCTTTTCTGTCCGGGTACCTTTCAATGATCTGGCCATCAATTTGTCCTCCTATTCTTCAGTTTTTTCCATAGATTTGCCCTGGCATACAAGCACACCACCAGCAACCCTGGTTGGTGCGATCTCATTTCCACACATGCCAGACCTGTATTTGTCTCTCACCTTCTTGGTTACGACACTCTACCTCCTTTTTCATTTATCTCCATTAGGGCTGGACGCTCTTGTCCATATCACTCTCGAGTTTCTGGCAATCCAGGCATAAGCCAGCTAGTTCCAGATGATGGCGCGTTACTTTGAGTCCGGTCTTCCTGGCTATACTAGTCTCAATTGTAGGATCGACGGGCTCATCCAAATCAAGGATTTTCCCACACCGTTCACAATAGAAATGATAATGCGTATTACTGTTGCCGTCAAAACGAGCTGTATTATTGAATGGATGCAGCTCAAGGACTTCGCCGGCTTTTTCCAGTGCTCTAAGGTTGCGATAGACTGTTGCCAGTCCTAGGTCAGGTATTTCTTTCTTTACCTGTTCGTATATCCGTTCTGCGGAAGGATGCGATGTGGTGCCTCTTAACACCTTGATAATGGCTTCCCGTTGTTTCGATTTTCTGCGCACGATTACAAATATCCTGATAATGAGAATCATTATTATAATATCACATGGCATAATTTCTGTCGATGGATGTTGTAATGACAGAATCCTTTATCTAGAATTTTGACCTCAATCTGATTCTGTTCACCATCATTATACGAACTTCAAAGCGCAAGCGGTGGATTTTAGCCAACATTTCATTGAATTGAGCAACTCTGGAAATTCTGGCTCACCATGAGATTGCTTCGGCACTGTCGTGCCTTGAGAAGACGAAGGGAAAAACCTGGTAATAACAGTTTCGAGGGGGACAAGCCCTGACCCGATGCCTAACACAACAATAAAGCTTATACACGCCTGAGAAATGCCAGGGCAATGACCAGAGCAAAAAGCACAGGAATTGGCGTTATCAGGAGACCAGTCCCTGTTCCCACCAGGCTTCCCACCCATCCCATTAGCGGTGCCCCGATAGCTACCCCAGCAGTAAGC
>JBARRE010000553.1:0-4546 GCA_049644065.1 Sedimentisphaerales bacterium
GGGTATCGGTCATATTACTGACGAGCAGCGCCAGCGGCACGATAAATGAAATTCCAATCAGGGCGAGCAGTACGATCCATCGCCATCTGTGTGATTCGAATTCGGCCGTCCCGAGAGAAGCGGCGCCAGGAGTCCATGAGCGAGAGCTTTTTCCCAGTGCAATTGCAAGAAATAAGGCCGCAACAACGACGGGCCAGGCCACCCTGACAAGATAGCCCTCCGAACCGGTCAGTTCATATAGAACGGCTAATTCCGTCCCGATCGTACTGATACCCGCCAGATGAAAGGTCGCAAATTCGGACAGCGACAGAACGAAGCACACGCAGAAGGCCAGCAGCAAAGGACGGGCAAGTAAAGGCAGCGTAATCTTCCTGAATATCCCGAAACCGTCTGCGTCGAGAGATGCGCAGTCCCGGATTTCCTTGTCTATGTTTCGCCATCCCTGAGCGATTAATAGAGCGGCCAAAGGCCAGTACCAGAGGATAAGAACCAAAGATGAGGTGAAGGTGCCGACGAATCTGGCAAGCTCTGGTTTGCCGGATAAATACGCGCCAAGCGTGGTGGTGGGACTCAGCATCAGTGTCCACGCGTAGTAAAGGACATAACGCGGCAAAACGAGGGGCATCAGCAGCAATAGCAGCAGCAGGTCCTTGCGGGTCCGGCATGTCCCGAGCAATCGGCCGGGGATCCATCCCAGTAGAACGGCTGCCGCTGCTACGGCGGCGCTCAAGCCAAAAGAACGAAAAAAGGAAGCAAAAATCCCGTCGGCGGCTTCCAACCCGGCGGCTGGCGAGACGACCTGCACAAACAGAACCAGCAGGGGCAAAAAAATTACAACTATCCACAGAGCCACAGATGCAGTCGTCAGAAACTTACCGCCGATAGTCTCGTCGTTCACCGTAAAACCTCCCTCGCGATCCGAATGGCTATAGGCAGGTTGTCGGCGACCTTCTCGTAATCCACGCTCAAAGGTTTTGGTACAACATACAACTTGAATTGTTCGGCCAGAGCCGGGCGGATCGGGCAGTTATGCGAATCGCTGCCGGCAAGCATTTGCTCGAGCTGTTCGCTGAGGAGAAACTCCATCAATTCCTCAGCTTCTTCGGGATTGCCGGCGCCTTTAATCAGGGCGGCCGTGTTCGGTATTGTCAGGGCGCCGTCTCCATCCTGGTCAAGATAGTTCATCGCGACGGGCCAGCCGTTCCGCTGAGCGGCGTAAACATCGTCGGTATCCGTGAAGCAGACGTCGGCCTGTCCCGTAGCGACCATTCTCACGGCTGTGCTGTTACCGGCGACCAGGCGGATGTCATTCGCTTTAAGCCCTTCCAGGATTACCGTTGCCCGGGCCGAATCATAATGGGCGAACCAACTGGCCACGTCTCCGCCGGTCGTGCCGAATTCTGGCGCAGCCATAACCAGCCGTCCTTTCCATTTGCTGTCGAGGACGTCTTCGAGGCACTTGGGGGCGTCGCCTGCGGTTACTCGTGTGGTGTTATACGCAATGACCCGCGTGCGGAGCGCGAAGCCGTACCATCGACCGTTGGGATCGGCGTATCGCTCGGGCCAGTCCTTCGTTGCATCGCTGCCGTAGGAGGCTAAGAGTGACTCGCGAGCCAAACGTATCGTGTGAAAAATCTCGTTCGACCAGAATACATCGGCAATCGGCGAGGCCGCTTCGGCCCTGATTCGCTGAACCAGGCCGACCGTTTTACTGGCCTCCGTATCGAAACGGGGCAGCACGTCAATACCTGTCTGTCTTTCAAACTCGGCGATGATCGGCTCGGCAATCGCCTGGTCCACCGAACAATACAGGATAACTTTTCTGTAGTTTTGCCGGGGATTTTTCCTGCAGGATGGCAAGGTAGAGAAAAGACAAGCCGTGATAATGATGACAAGACCGGGAAAGACAATTTTTCTTATTCTTCTCATACCGGTAATTTCTTGGTGCGGGATATCCTTCACTCGCCCCCGGATTGTTCGAGTCCGCCGAAATATTTCTTTATTGCCTCTTCGTATTTGCGGGGGATTTCATTCTCACTGATGGCTGCCGCGGCGCCGTCACTGGCGGCCTGGATAACTTCCGTAAAATCACGCTGCGCTTCGCCTTTGATCTGAGATTCCTGAAAATACCAACTGGCAATGACGGGGCCCTGTCCCGGCTTGTTTTTAAGACGGGTTCTCTGTGTGGATGTATCATCTGCTGCGGTTCCGCGGGGGCCATAGCCCACACCCGGACCACCGGTTCCAGGCCCGGACCGGTCGGACGATCCTTCCATAAACGGACCCTGATAACCGAGGCCCTCGCCCATTCCTTCTCCGAGGCAGGCGATGGCGCGGGTGATTTCATCGAGACTGGCCTGGGTCAGCATCAACTGCTGTTTCAGGGCATCGAACTCATCCAGTTGCTCGACTGCGGCGGCAAGTCCATCTCCCGACAATTGCCCGGAACCCGCGCCGCTGGCCGCCATCGCACTTCCGAGACCTGCACACATGCCGGCGGCTGATCGAAAGGCGGAGGCCTTGCGAAGCAATTCTTCGATATTTTCAGCGGCCAGACCTTGCTTTAACAGCGTTTGGCGTAGCTGCTGCTCGCTCAATTTGGCAAGCTCTTTATTCAGCCCGAGCTTCTCCAGCTCCTTTTCAAATTCCTCGTTCTTCTGAGCCAGTTCCCGGAGCCGCTTGGCTAAATCCTGCAACTGCCCGGTAAGAGCCTTTTGCTGCTCCGGGCTCAGATTACCTTTGGCCAATTCCTTCTGCAGTTCGCTCATAAGGTTGGAGGCCTGAGAAAACTGTCCTTTTGCCAGCGCCAATCGCAGCTTTTGTGAGAAAACGTCGGAAGAGCCGCGCAACTGTTTGAACATTTTTTGCAGCATATTTACAGAATCAAGCTTCATGCCGCTTTTCATTTGCTGGATTTTATCGGAAAGGTCGCCGAGATTGCGGATTGCCTGCCGTTTGATGTCCTGCGGCCTGGCATCTTTCGGTGTCTGGTCGAGCTTGCTCAGGGCATCGGCCAGTTCGGGCTCGCCCAACTGCTTGATTGCCAGCTTGACCGGATCTGCCGCATCTTTGATATCCACTTTGGTCTGTTCGAGCTGCCGGGCACGTTCTTGCTGCTGCCGGTCCTTTCTCAGGAATCCGAGCAGGTCTTTCTGGGGCATGAAAAAGATTATGGCCGCCGCTATCAGCCACGTGCTTACCGCGTACATCCAGCACCGCGAAGGGCGGATGGGAAAATGTCCCTGAATGCTCGCTTGCTCCGCCTTTTGTCGTGCTTCGCTCCGTGCGGCATTGGCAAAAGGGTCGTCGGAATCGGCCAGGGCCAAAGTTGTGCTGAAACGCTCGCGCAGCTTCAGCCGTTCGTCGAGCAGCAGTGAGACCTGCATCCGGCTCGGCTGTTTCATAAGCCAGAGCAGCAAAATCATGGCGATCGCTGTACCCGAGAAGCTCAGAATCGCCCTTGAATTGACCGATTTGATAATGCCCAGAGCCACCAGGCGGTCGGTTAGAACTGCCAGCATTACGATAATCCCGACGGCTGTCAGGACCCGCCCGGCATGTTTCAGCAGCAGGTTAATGCTGCATCGAAACCAAACGCTGCGAAGCTTCTTTTCGAGTGTTTTGAGCATTTGTAAAGCCTTTTGCGCCAGATCCTGTTATTAAGGTACTACGAAGGATACGGCTACACGGTTCGCTCGGATAACTGTTACTATTTAAATATAGACGCAAACCGTACGGAAAAGTTACCATTATTTCCGTAATTTACTGAAAAATCTCAATTTCCCGGCACTTTTTACAACTGCGATTCGCCCATTATAACGGTCATTGACAATTCCACAAGACGATTTATTAAACCTTTATAGAATCTGTCATTCCCGCGAAAGTGGGAATCCACTGAACTCGTTAAATTTCCGGACCCTCGCTTTCGCAGGGATGACATCGCGAATAGGTCAGTTTGACTTAATTATCTTTCCACTATAAAAGTTACGTCCCAATTGGGTGATTCTCCTTTCACCTTATTCCGCGGCAGTCTTTCTTTGCCGCCGTCATCGCTCAGGTCTTCGCCGATACTATATACGACGAAACCAGCCTCCAGTTTCTTGTATCGTATTTTATTGCCGTCATAAGGGTCTTTCGGAACGGATTCGAGGTAAGCCGGGACAAGTTCCGTAAGGCTGTCTGGGAGCTTTCCAGCGGCAAGCCGGTGACGCTCGACCGCAAGGCCGGTCCGGGCGGCGCGCAGTCCAGCCATGTATCTCAGTTCTATCATGACAATCCTCAAAAGAGCAGGCAGATTATTTTGCAGCAATACATGGATATTTGATATTGATGTGAGCCTGGCTTCGAGTTCGTCGGATGCTTTCTGACGTTGGTGTAGAGGGAGTTTTGTAATTTCAATATATCCATCGATGAAATCGAGATAGATTATTGAATCCATATCTGCAAGGCCCACGGCTATGTAGAGATCGAGAAAAGGAGTAATCGGCATATTATAGCCGGTAATTGCGGATTTCAATGATTCAGGTTTTTTCAGAGCGTCCAAAAG
>JBARRE010000554.1:0-7291 GCA_049644065.1 Sedimentisphaerales bacterium
CTCTGCGGCGAGCATGGCGCTGCTGAAGTTTACGCCCCGCAAAAGGGAGCAACGCCCCAGATGGTAAGGATATTGGAAAATGGACTTGCGCATCTGGCTAAGATTGTTCGAGAGCAGCTTGGCCTGGATATTGAGAACATCCCCGGTGCAGGTGCGGCAGGGGGGTTGGCCGCCGGGGCTGTAGCGTTTATGGACGCAACCATCGTCTCCGGCATAGAAACGGTAATGGCCCGGAGCAACCTTCGCGATGAACTCGAATCCGCCGACTGGGTCATCACCGGCGAAGGTTCCTTCGACCGCCAGTCGCTATACGGCAAGGTCATATCCGGAATCCTCAAAATGGCTCGTCAGACCAATACACGCGTGGCCGTGATCGCCGGCCAGGTAAATATCCCGAAAGACGAATACCGGAATATCGGAATTACCGCCGCAATACCCGCCAAACCGGACGATATGCCCCTCGATGAAGCGCTAACCAACAGTCGTTCGCTGCTCGGCTCGGCTGCTAGACGTTTCGCCACACAATACCTGGCTGGGTAGGCTTGTATCCCCTTTAACCACTAACGTTTACTATGAATTAAAAGCAATTAAAGAATCCGTGCCGATCTGACGAAAATAAACATAATTAATCTTTTTTTACGAGTTTTTTTCCTGAACACCGCTGCTCTGTAAATGGTATAATATAGATTACTAACAGGATGTAAGACGACATTGTTAAATATTGATGTAAACATTTTAGGAGGCAAAAGTTTATGAGTTTTAAGAATCCAAAGAATCTGATTGTAGTTATAAGTGTAGTAGCAGCTCTAATGGCGGGAACGGTTTTACTTGGCGGTTATGCCAACAGTAAAGCTGCCGATAACGAAGCGCCGGTGAAAGCCTGTCAGGCAACAGGAGGCAATGGCTGCTGCCCAGCAATGGCCAATACGGCCGCTTTTGCTCAAGTTTTCGGTGCCGTTCAAACTGAAACAGGCAGTTCCGAAACGCCCAGTACGACGGATTGCCCGAAGCCGTGTTGTGCCGGTGGGGACGCCGAAGGAATCTGCGAGAATCCTTGTCCGATCCCCTGCCCGAAGCCATGCTGTGTGGAAGATGGCCCGAAGGGCTGCTGCGGAACATCCGGTATGGCCGGTTGCACAATGACTGCTGCGGAAACCGCCGCGCAATAGATAAAAATTCAATGCCGTGAAACCGGCAGAAAATGACGCCGGATATTTAATAACCTTTTTAAAAGGCCGGTCATCCAACGTAGTTGGGGCCGGCCTTTTTTCTGCGCAAGAAAGAGTCAATTATCAAGCTACTTAGACAGTGTTACTTAATATTTAATAGATGAATGTCCATAGTTCTTCCTAAACTTTTACTTGAATCAAGGTGAGCAGTCCTTAAGATTATATGGCAGAAATCCACTTCAATGCTTGATCTTGAGGCTGGAAGGGAGAAGGTGAATTTTTTTCAGACAATCGGACATTTTATGAAAATAACTATTGACAAAAGTCCGATTCAAACGTATAGTAATAAGTAGGTAACAATGGGAAAACTCGATTGTTTCCTTATAGAGGGCATTGATTGCTGGTTCTGGTCGGATGACCATAGGCCACCACATTTCAATGCAAAACGAAGAGGTAAATGGGAAGTGAGAGTTTTCTTTATGAAGAGTAAAGCAGAGATGATTGAAAAGACTAAATGGTCCGGACGAATATCGCAAGCGGATAGAAAGGCTCTCAGCGATATGGCAGAGCAACATCGAGAAAACCTGTTAGAAGAATGGGAACAGAAGGTAAACTATGCCGACTAAGACTTTGAAAAAACCTGAAATCTTAGCAGCGGACGACAACTCAGAGTCGATTGTCGAACGCGCTTTTTCTAAGTCGGGATTGAAAGCTGGGAAGCGTGGGTGGCGTACAATCAAAAGGTGGGATACCCTTTCCTCAAGTGGCGTCGCTCCATTGTTAGTAGCCTGGACGAGTACCGATATAGACCATGAGAAGATACGGCGATTGCACGATCTGAAAAGGATACCAGTCTTCTTGCTCTTTCAAGGTAACTTGCCGGTTGAAGCCGTTGCAGACCGGATAGCATGGCTTGATGTACGTGACGATAAAAGAATTTGCCTTGTTGCCGCAGACAACGAAGCAGAGCCTTTTGTAGCGAGATTCTTATTGGCTCTGGACAGCGGTGGCTACGAAGGCCGTATTATAGACGCTCGGTGGGAAGAGGATACTTTGGTGGTTGTTTCCCCAATAGGGAACCGTTTTATTAAACTTCGCGTGCCATTGGAAAAGCTCTCCGTGCTACAAGGTCATAATGGACAAGAGCGCAAGAACTTTGAGATAGACGAAGATGGTGCCTTCATATACTGGCCAGACTTGGACATACATCTTGGATGGGAACAATTTGAGCAGGCCGTTGACCCGAGAGCCTACCTAAAAGCTAAGCAGCAGTCTGAAGCGTTTAATAAGACCTATGGCATTGCTGTTAGAGAATTGCGTGAAAAGAGTGAATTGCGTCAAAGCGATATAAAAGGGCTGACGTCTCGCCAGGTAGGGCGCATAGAGCGGGGCGAGTGCCGTGCTACTCACAATGCCCTAAGCAAACTTGCTAAAGCACATAATATGAGCATTTCTGATTATATGAACGAACTTGCCAACTTGCTGAAGACTTAATCTTCCAAAGGGAGTAACTAAAGGAGTGTATGGCAACATTTTTCGATGAGTTGTGCTCTTATGACTTGTTGTTCGTCGAAGAGAGACTTTCAAGAATGAGAATTTTAATAAGACAGTGTTACTTAAATTTTAATAGGTGAATATCCATAGAACGCCCGGAAATAGGTAAGGTGTCCCCGGAATACCCATTTTTTATGCGCAGACAATGATTCACCACGAAGGACACCGAGAACCACGAAGAAAAAAATAATAAGTAATAAATAACAAAACCTTCGTGTAACTTCGTGATCTTCGTGGTAAAAGGATTTTTTTGTTGTTTTTTAGTCGTTTATGTGTACAATAACTCCAAAGGCGTAATACACCAATGAACACCAAACTTCCTTGATTTGTTTTGTTGTCTTGCCGTACCTATTTAGCCGTATATAGTGAATGGTCGTTAGTGAATAGTGGTTAGCTGCTGGACGTAAGCAGCGATATGCGAAATACGAGTAATAACCGCAGATGAACGCTGATATACGCAGATTATTGAGTAAATTATCGAATTCTGTCTTCTGTCTCCTGTATTCTGTATTCTTTTTTTATTGTTTATTTCGTCGAAGGAAGGCTTTCGAGAATGAGATTTTTAATAAGACAGTGTTACTTAAATTTTAATTGGGACGGTCCATAGTTCTCTTAAATGGGAAAAAAGACAAGAAAAAGCAAGCAAAGGACATCACAAGCAGGCAAGTTGCGCGACTATCAAGTTTTCGTGAGTCACGCCACGGCCGATAAATGGCTCGCATGCGTTATATGTGAAAAGATAGAAGCCACCGGCGCAGCTACTTTTCGTGATGATCGAGATATTGATGGAGGCGACGACATCCCTGAAGAAATCAGGCGTGAAATTAAACACTCAAAGGAGATGGTCGTTATCTTGAGTCCTCAATCGGTAGACCGCCAATGGGTCTTGCTGGAAGTGGGTGTAGCTTGGGGTTGGAGCAAGAAGATGCGAATTGTCCCAATTCTACATCATGTAAACGTGGACCCTATACCAGACATTATCAAGGCCAAGAAGGCTTTGGGTTTAAATGATTTTGACAATTACCTTCTTGAGTTAGGGAAACGGGTAGTAGGAAAGTAGAATGTCCAAGAATCCAAAAACATATGACGTGTTTATTTCACATTCATCTGCTGATGTCGAGACTGCGTGTCGAATTGCGGACCACTTGCGAAAGGTTGGTTTTGCAGCTTTCTTTTCCGGATCCAATGAATTAACTGAGAATACCGCAAGTATGCACGATGCTCTGTGGGAAGCTTTGGCCGAGAGTGAAGCACTTATTGTAATCATCTCATCGGCCGCGCCCAATACAGCTATCGGGGTAGAAATTGGAGCAGCGTCTGCTTGGCACAAGCCCGTCTACATTGTTCTCAACGGACCAGTGTCTGCTGAAGTTAGCCGGATGGTCAGAGACTATCCGATCTACCCGTTGGGGCGTATCGATGACATTGTCCGGTCGATTCGCGCCGGCCTTGAGCCACTTACTACGGATGAACTGAACGTGCTTGTTGGACTGTATCGAGAGTTCAAAATCCCGACTGACCAACTAAGCAGACAACCAGCTACACTAGGAAAGCTGACGCGTCGTTTCAACAAGAAGGTTGGCAGGAGTTACTCGGGCGAACGTTTGCTTCGTGAAATGATTCGTCTACGGAAGTCAGGGAACTGGCCAAAACTTCTAAGGATTGCGAGACTTACAGATCGTGAACGTTAGGTTTTCAATCTTATTACGAGATAAACTATGGACAGCCACCTATTAATGGCTGGGGGCAGTACACAGAAAACGGTGTCTGTCTTCGAATATAAGAGGTAATTATGAACCAAGAGACTACAGCAAGCCTCGAAAAGAAAAAGTTTGATGCTTATTGTGTGATCCTCGGATTCACCGGCGCGCTTGGTAGTGGCTGTACTTTCCTTGCAGAGGGAGTTAATAATAAACTTGGGAGCCACGGACACTACTACCGTCTTTCCCAGTTCTTGGAGGAAGAAGCCGATAAACGTAGCATCAAAAAGACCGTCCAGAACCTACAAACCTTGGGTGATAACCTTCGTTTAGAGTATGGCAATTCAGTTCTAGTGGAGAAGTGCCTCGATAAGATAAAGCGGGAAGACCAAGAAGTGTCATTCTGTAGCGATGATGAGAATGTCATACTAATTGATGGTATCAAGAACGGTGGTGAAGTCAAGTATTTACGCCAGTTTCCGAATTTCTATCTCATTTCTGTCCATGCCGACCGAGATATCCGGCAAGGACGTCTTGTTGGGGATACTGCTCCTTATAAAAGGTTCGATACAAAAGAAGACTTCATAATTGCAGATAGACGGGATGAGCAGGAGGATTTTGTAAATGGCCAGCAGATCAAGAGGTGTAATTATCTGTCCGATATCATCGTCGACAATAGCAAAGAGATTCCAGATGTAAAACCAACAGAAAGAGATGAGTTTTTTAATAATTTTATTAATGATTACATTCACCCAATGCGCAAAGTACGCAAAGGAGAGAAGGCTCACGACAGGCCCCCAAAGATCGAAGAAACTCTTATGACAATGGCCTATTGTGCGAGTAAACGTTCCAGTTGTCTTAAACGACAGGTTGGAGCTATTATTGCCTGCATACGGAAGATCAAAGATGAGTACCCCAACGCCAATTGTGATAGAGACGAAAGAGATCCGCCATTTCAGGTGGTTTCATCTGGATACAATGATATACCGGCCGGTACCCCGTGCGTTTTTGCTGATTGGCATGGATGCTACAGAGATAATCTCCTGCAGAAGCATGCCAGAGTAATCAAATGCTGCCCAAACTGCGGTCAAGTTTTACCTGAGAAGATTGCGTGCCCCCACTGTAGAACTCAGAACGGGAATTGGGTCATTGAGTGTCCACAATGTGGTGGGGACCTGCTTGCTGACTATGAATGCCAAAAATGTAAGTATAAGGTATTCAGCGTATGCCTGCCAGGCGAAGAAGCTGCTCCGGGGAATCTATTAGATATGTGTCGAGCATTACACGCTGAAGAGAATGCGATTTTAGGACTATCAGGTGTTGCTAAATCAGGTAAAGGAGAATTAGTCCTCTACACCACGACTTTTCCATGCAATCTGTGTGCAAATAAAATAATTGCTGCTGGTATCAAAACTGTGTATTATGCTGAACCGTACACAATGAAAGAGGCTAAGGAGTTGCTTGATAAAATTGGCGTGGTCATAAAGAAATTCGAAGGGATCAAAAGTATTGCATATTTTCGACTATATGCTTAAGGGGCAAAGATATGAAAGAGAAACGAGGAGACACGAGCAAAAAGACTGTTATTAAATCCAATCCGGATTCTATTAAGGAAGAAATTAAAATAGCACATCGAGAGAAATCCAGCAGTATGCCCAATCCAGTGAAAGGTCTAACATTATCTTTATATTCAATGATCAAAGAGCACTAAATTCACATAGAAAAACCAGGGACAACCTTTGTCATTGATTATTGATTATACCCGCCTTCGTGGGCACAAGTTTACTATTTTTCTTTATATCTGCGTAATCCCATTATATATTTATAATGTCCGTTCTCATTATTCTA
Source organism: Sedimentisphaerales bacterium (assembly GCA_049644065.1). GTDB lineage: Bacteria > Planctomycetota > Phycisphaerae > Sedimentisphaerales > Anaerobacaceae > JAFGPJ01. The sequence continues at coordinate 6,272 of JBARRE010000554.1, forward strand.
AGATAGACTAACGATAATATGACACTCAAGTATCCTATCTTAAATATTTTGTAAAATCTTATCCAACATTTGACGTTCTTCAGGTGAAACTTTGTCTCGGAACAGAGGTCCTGAAGCCTCGGCAACCTTGATGCACGTTTCGTACATAAGTTTACGAATCTTCTGTGCCTTATCTGCCGGAAACTGCTCTAATCTTGCATTGATAGCGGTAGCAACTATGTCAAGATCTTCCAAGTTAGTTTTACCCTGAAACTGGAAAAGTTTGTTCTTCAGGAAAGTCTGAAAGGCCTTTTTTTCTTCACTTTGTGTTGAGACAAAGCCTAATACAATCGAGTTATATGCGATCGACATTGATTCCTTGATTGATATTTTTCCATCTGCCTTGGCCACATAAAAGGGCGGGAGAAGAAATAGAAAATCTATATGTTCAGGAGGGATTTCAAATCTATCCAAGGCTTGTTTGATTGGATCGTTCATAATAATTCTCTCTTTTTATTCATCAACTCACATTTACCCTTTATTTCGCAGAATTCCTGCAAATACATTACCTCATACTAACAAACTTTTGTGAGCAAAGCAACTTTTTCGAGCATTATTTTCAGGTCAAAATCAAGGGATCAGACTGAGTCATTTATTATTTACTATTTATTATTTACTATTTTAGGGAAACTAGGACAAAATATGGACAGATATTAATTGCTTAGGACAGTACACATAAAATGATTACTGGACAAAATAAAATTGAAAGTTCGAAAAGCTTGCCTTCCGGGATAAAGAAATACGCTTTGGGGGAGAATTAAAGGTGTCCGCCTGCCCCATAGTGGGGTACATTTTTCGATGAGTTGTGCTTGATAATGATAGAGACCCTAATTAAATCTCAAACGTTAGCTGAAAAGGGAAGTGCAGGTGAACATGCAGTCCGAATTCATCGAGCTCGTTAAGGTTGTCGGAACCTTCGCGTTTTTTGTGATCACGGCGATTGTGCTACTTATGCTCCTGGTATCGATTGTTGACCGACAT
>JBARRE010000555.1:0-3042 GCA_049644065.1 Sedimentisphaerales bacterium
CATTTGGCTCTGGGCCGAATCGCTGCGGGCGATTGGTCATATTTCAGGGTGCTCGACAGGATGTTGTTGTACGAACGGCGAATCGAGAACAGCCTGTACAAGACGATAAACAAGCTTAAAACGCAACAAGTAATACGTCGAATTGAGATTCAAGAAGTCGAGAAGCAACGCGAACCATCCCTTCGACTAGGCTCAGGACAGGCCCCAACCCTAAGGGATGAGGCTGTCACCCGGCCGGGAGTGAAAGAATGCGATTTGAAAAAACAAACCCAATATGTTCAGGACCTGATGGACGCAAAGTCTTTAATGCAAGGAGATTATGACAATAAATCGGTTCACGGAGAACACGAAAACAAAGCCAATCAAAGCCAATTAGAGCCCGTCAAAGCCGGTCTCAAAATCCCACCAGCTCCCGTAGGGGCCGAGAACATTCTTTGCTCATCCAATATTCAGGGTTGATTTGCCTTTGGGCAGGTCGAAACAGACCATAATGTCCGAGCCGTCGGCGTGCCAGGTGCCGCTTTTCAGTTGCAGTGGGGCGGTCACTCGGCTCAGTTCTGCGCGCTTACCGGCAAGCGTCAATCTTGGCGGTGCCTGAGAACTGCCGCTGAGCCGGACGGTGAATCGCGTTGTGGCGAACGGGGCGGTGAATGTCACCTGCCGGCCCTGCTTGTCGATCTGCGTCAGCTCTTTGGCGGCCCAGTAGCGGGAGATTTCGCTTAGTTTCATCCAGAGCAGGTTATCGTATCGGGCGTGGATTCGCCGGACGACTTCTTTGAAAATATTGAAACCGATTTCCTCGCCGTTGAAATAGACTCCTGGCCAGTGGCAGACGATTATCGCCGGCTCGCCCTTCTCGATGACTTCCGGCAGCCGGCCGCCTTTGAGGTCCTCGGTGATATGCTTATCGACCGAGCCTGGGACCAGGCCGTCCCAGCCGCCGAGCCAGTCGCCCGTGCAGCCGATGATCGAGACGACGCACTTCGGGTCGTCGCCGTCGAGGCCGGATGCGTACTGGACCAGAGGGGCGACACTTCGCTCATCGGTGAAAAGGTCGCGGAAATAGTGCGGAATCTCGGCGTTGAATACGTCCCGGCAAGATTCGAGCGTGGCTTTAGCGAGGTTGTCGCGGTTCTGGCTGCCGAAGCCGCCGGGCGTCGTAATGCCTTCGCAGGGCAGGCCGACGTTCTTGAGAATTCGCAGGGCGTAGGCCATGTAGTCGGCTAATTGATCGGCGGATTTGTCCTGGCTCCAGCCGGCGTTCTCGATGTAGTAGCCGGTCTGTTCGGGATAGGGCCGGCCGGTCTTGGTGTTGATGACCCAGGTGTGGCTGATCATTTCCGGGTGGATGTCCCAATCGGGCATCATAAGTTCGCGGACGAGCTTGAGGCTGTCGTGAAGCTCTTTCTGCGACCAGCCGGGAAGGCAGCGGTCCATCCAGCCGACGCAGGCCGGGTAGGGGACTATGCTGTACTTGCCCTTGACGCCGTGCTCGTGACACCACCGGCCGAACTTGCGAACGAACGAATCGGGTATCTCGCGGGGCAGGCTTCGCCAGTCCTGCTTGTACCTGTCCGGCCAGGCCGTGGCGAAGTGCGGGATGCCGAAGTGCGCCAGGTTCACAAGGCAGGTCGAGTCGTCGATAATCATGCTGACCGGCACGCGGTTCTGCGGATTGAGCACCTCGACATCGCCTTCGTTCGCCGGCCGAAGCCCTTTGGGCTGGGCGCTCAAAGGGATGCTGTCAAGAACTGATGTCGCGCCCGCCGTTGCGATTGCGGCCGCCTTTAGAAAATTACGCCGATTGATTTGATTTTGCGGATACATATTTTATTCTCCCATGAACCTAAAAACAATAAACCATTTTGACGAACGCCGCCTGGATATTTTCGGCGTCCCTCAACTCGATCATGTCGGGATCCGGATTGATCGTAAAATCGCTGACCATATTCGAATTCAGCCGCATCGATATGTCCAGCCCGGTCGAAAGCTTACTATTCTGCTCGAAATCCGAAGAGCCGCAATCGGGGCGGTGTCGGTTCGAACCGCCGATACGGACCTCGCTGGCCCTCTGGCAGCCAGAACCGTATTTATGCCTACTAAAAATACTGTTACAGGCAGGCTTATAATGATAAATGAAACGTACCTCATGCTGCCGGTTTTATGTTTTTCAGCCTGCCGAATCCTTCATTATGATTTAGACTATTTACTTTTTTGTTGCAATACAAATGTCAAGATTGCCCAAGTTTACAGGAATCGCCGCAATTTTACAACCACCTGCCGCAAGATTTATGCCCTGTTTGCAGCACATTCTGTCAAAACACGACATATCCGGATTAAAGCCTTGAACACGGCGCTGTTTCAAGATAAAAAGATGAGCGGGAAAAACACAGTAATCCCGGCAGCAATAATGGTAAAAGAAATTTTAATATTTTATTGAACTCGGTTGATACATAGGAGCTATTACTATATAGTATTAACTATGAATAAGATGAAAACGAAAATGAGTTGTGACGAGACAGACGAAAAGATTCGCCGATTCACGGTTCTATGCAGAAAAATCGGCCTGAGGGTAACTCCACAGCGTATAGAAATATATAAGCAATTGATAAACACAGACGAGCATCCTTCGGCTGAGATGCTGTACGAAAAGGTAAAAAAAACGTTTCCAAACATATCATTCGATACGGTAAACAGAACGCTGTTGACATTGAACGAGACAGGCGCTGCTTTTATAGTTGAAGGATCGGGCGATGTCAGGCGTTTTGACGGTGGCCTGGAGAAACATCAGCATTTTAAGTGCACAAAGTGTAAAAGAATCGTTGACTTTCACCACCAGCTCTTTGATGATATCAAGGTACCGGCAAGTATTGGAAAAAGGTTTACAGTTCTAAGGAAAAGCATATACCTTGAGGGGATATGCGATTTATGCAAATAGAGTGATCGTGTTGATTAATATTTTAGGAAAGAAAGGTATCAAATGGAACTTAAAGGAAGTCAAACGGAAAAGAATTTGTTAGCTGCTTTCGCGGGTGAATCACA
>JBARRE010000556.1:0-3582 GCA_049644065.1 Sedimentisphaerales bacterium
ATTAGTATGAGCAAGCGAAGAGGGTTTACATTAATTGAACTTCTGGTCGTAATCGCTATTATTGCATTATTAATGGCGATTTTGATGCCGGCTTTACAGCGTGTAAAAGGGCAGGCCCAGTCCGTTACGTGTCAGGCAAGACTGAGACAGTGGGGCCTTATATTTAAGATGTACACTGACGACTATGACGGCTATTTCAATGAAGGCTGGGGTGTCGGTGAGACAACATTGTGGCCGAATGCACTGCGCTCGTATTACAAGGACAACTGGGCCATGCTTTTGTGCCCAACGGCCACGAGACCTATGGAAAATGCTCACGACTGGGGTACGTTTAAGGCCGCCCAGCGCGATATACCCCTTCCCGGTGGTGGATCGTACCTTTATACCTTCAGCTACAGCATAAATTCATGGACGAACTATATGCATGGTGACCGTGGTGATCGTTGGGAGGAATGGTTTTGGAAAAGAGCCGATGACACAAGATGTATTGCCCCCGGCACTCGGACTCCCAACGGCAGGTCAGCCAGCCCAAATAATATACCCGTATTCGCCGACTCCACGTGGCATGATGCATGGCCCCGCGACACCGATGCTCCTTCACAGACTGGGGATGCCTTTGGTATAATGGATCAGGGCACATCGGGGGAAATGAACCATTTCTGCATCGACCGGCACAACGGATTTGTCAATTACCTATTTATGGACTGGTCAGTAAGACGTGTGGGACTCAAGGAGAACTGGACGTTGAAATGGCATCGTTCGTTTATCACAAGCGGCCCGTATACGAGGGCCGGCGGCGTCCGGCCTGAAGACTGGCCCGTCTGGCTCAGAAATTATAAAGATTACTAAGACAAGAAAAGGTCGGTTTTTCAATCTCGGCCTTTCTTAAAAGTAAATGATTTTAGAAGGTTTTTCTTTTTATCGAACTTTCGTAAAGCTATTGCTATGGCCGCAGCAGGAGATTCATGGTGAGCAACCGGCGGGGATTTACATTAATCGAACTTCTGGTCGTAATCGCTATTATTGCGCTACTGATGGCGATATTAATGCCGGCACTGAATCGGGTCAAGGGACAGGCGCAGAAGGTTAGCTGCCAGGCGAGACTCAAACAGTGGGGTCTTATCTTTAAGCTGTACACAGACGACTACGACGGCTACTTCAATGACAGGAATGTAAGTGGTGGGCTGTGGATGACTGCTCTTCAGTCGTACTACAAGGATAATACAAAGATGCTTCTGTGCCCGACGGCCACAAAACTCATGCAAAACAATATGGACTGGGGCACGTTTAAGGCCGCCACGCTCGACGTTACCGGCTTCGACACTTATATCTTCAGCTACGGCATCAATTCCTGGACTAACTCCGTGGAAGTAGACCGCGGAGACCGTTGGTTAGAATGGTTCTGGAGGAATACCCAGAACAATACAACCGTAATACCTGATACCAGGCAGACCGAAGGCAAACCGATTAGTACTAATACGATACCTGTGTTCGGCGATTCCACATGGTACGATGCCTGGCCTCGCCATACTGATACACCTTCGCAGACTATGGATGCCTTTGGCATAATGGATCAGGGCACATCGGGGGAAATGAACCATTTCTGCATCGACCGGCACGATGGCTTCGTTAACCTCCTTTTCATGGATTGGTCCATAAGAGGTGTGGGGCTCAAGGAGTTGTGGACGTTAAAATGGCATCGTTCGTGTGTCACAAACGGTCCGTGGACAAGAGCCGGCGGCGCCCGGCCCGAAGATTGGCCCGTCTGGCTCAGAAATTATAAAGATTACTAAGACAATAACGATGAAACAATAAAAGGCCGGTCTTTCGAGGCCGGCCTTTCTTAATGGCAGGTGATTCCTAAAAGGCTTCGTTTTTTCTCGAACTTCCGTAAAGCTGATGCTATGACCGCAGAAGGAGTTTCATGGTGAGCAACCGGCGAGGATTTACATTAATCGAACTTCTGGTCGTTATTGCCATTATTGCCTTGTTAATGGCAATATTGATGCCGGCATTGCAGCGCGTCAGGAAACAGGCAAAAACAGTGCTCTGTCAGGGTAACCTGAAACAGTGGGGACTCGTTTGGGCAATGTACACGGACGAAAACAACGGCAAATTCCCTGACTATCTCGCTTCCGACTGGATGCAAAGACTGGTGGATTACTACTCTAACAGCGAGGATCTGCTATATTGCCCCATGACCACAAAAACCATATCCGAGGGGGCCCCCGTTCGCTATTCGATCATTGAAAACAACGGCGTTCGCTGCGGCAGCTACACTCTGAACGAGTGGATTTACGACAGTGACGACACAAGCGGCGATCGAAAGCTCGAAGATTATTGGAGAAGTATAAACCATAAAGGATTGAGTAATGCACCGGTTATGTCGGATGGTGCCTGGCGTTCCGATGGCCAGCCATTCCCGACCGACAGTCCACCTTCATACGATGGAGAGCCGCGATCTGGCGTTGGCACAGGCGGCAATGAGATCCGCATTTTCTGCATCGATCGACATGATGCGGTAGTGAATGTCCTGTTTATGGACTGGACCACCAGGAAAGTCGGGCTCAAGGAGCTTTGGACATTGAAGTGGCATCGTGGTTTCAATACAGCCGGCCCCTGGACCATGGGCGGTGGCGCCCGGCCGGAAGATTGGCCCGAATGGATGAGAAGTTTCAAGGATTACTGAGAAAAAGCCCCCCCCTGCTTTTTCTCTCGATGAGACAAAGCGATGGTTTTTCGGAACTAATAGATGATCGCTATAGCCTCTTCTATCCTCTTAATGACCTCGATAGCATCAGCAGAATAAGGTACATAGCCATCGAAGCCCTTTTGCAGCAGAGCCGTCGATTCCGAATCGCTCAAATTATTCACAAGGGCGATGATCTTGATCGTTCGCAAGTCCTCATTCTCACGAATACCTTTGCAGACTGCCGCCGCATCTATACCTTCAGCCAGGAGGCTAACCAGCAATACATGCGGTGAGAATTTCTGGATGACCGAGCCTGTTTCAAAATTGCCCTGAACAATTTGCACTTCGTATTCGGCCTTGCTTCGCAGAATATCAGCCAGAGCCGAAGCTGTATTGATATTGCTGTCTGCAATCAGAACCCGGATTTTGCCGACCGCAAGCTCCGACGTCGGCATATTATGAACCTTCATAAAGCGAATCAGCTCGCTGACCGGAATTCGTCGGTCTTTACTGCCGGGTATGCGATAGCCCCTGAGTTGGCCGTTGTCAAACCACTTGGATACTGTTCGGGGAGCAACGTGACAAATCTTGGCCACATCGCCTGTTGTGAGTACATTTTTGCCTTTAGCCATTTTTTGATTCCCGCCACATTGTATCAAAACGTATTTATATTCGGTTTTATATCGAGGGCTGTTTAACAGACAACTGCAATTCTCGTGTTAGCAGCAAATAAACGGTGGTCTTTTCGATATGACGTCCCATAAGTGTTCCTGATATATGCCGAAAGGGCTAATCCGATAGAGCAAAATTGCCTCATTTTCTACCGGTGTATCCGGCAACGAAAATGTTTTTGATTTATGCCTCACAGGCGGTACAATCTCGTCAATTGT
>JBARRE010000557.1:0-4315 GCA_049644065.1 Sedimentisphaerales bacterium
GCTGAGTTACACCATGAGCGTGCACTCCGGATACGTCAGGAACACCTCGGCGCCGAGCACATGGAAACGCTGAATTCCATTGGGGACCTTGCCTGGCTTCGCTGCGACCAGGGGCGAAACACAGAGGCGGCAGAATTGCTTGATAAGGCACTGTCAATATCTCGGCGTGTACTGGGAGAAGATCACGTCACGACGTTGAGCTTCGCCAATACACTTGGCTGCGTGTACAAAGATCTGGGCCGTTATGAGGAGGCCGAGAAATTGTACCTCAAGAGTATTCCGGTCTCGCTGCGGGTGTTTGGCGAAAAGAAAACCATGAGCCTTTTTATGGTAGGCAACCTCGGACAAGTATACGAGGCCCAGAGACGTTACGACGATGCCGAGCGCCAATATCTCAAGACGCTGCGAATGCGCGATGGCTTTTGGGACGATGAGAGCATATGGACGCTGTTATACAAGAGCTTCCTCGCTCGGGTATATATGAAGCAGAAGCTATACAATGAGGCAGAAGAGTTATATCTGGATATTCTACCAATACAGCGCCGTGTGGACGGCGACCAACAGCTCCGTACGTTGTGGTCGGTCATCGGGCTTGCTCAAGTATATACCCATCTGGAGAAGTATGATGAGGCAGAGAATTTGTTCAACGAAGCACTTGCAACCCTACAAAGTAGCGAACATTGGGGCACCGTACGGCAATGCATGAATGGTTTGGCTGCATTGTATGCGAAACAAGAAATGTATGATAAAGCAGAACTACTATATAAAGAGGCGTTGGAGATCAGTAGCCGTAGGCTGGGTAACGATCATCCGGACACACTGGAAACAAAGAATGACCTCGCCGTGCTCTACAAAGAGCAAGCTCGCTACGAAGAAGCAGAGAAATTCCTTCTCGAAGCAATCGAAGGCCGACGCCTCAAACTCGGCTACCAGCATCCACACACCGTAGAGTCATTTAACAACCTGATCGAACTCTACAAAACCTGGAACAAACCGAAAAAAGCCAAACAATGGCGAGCAATACTGCCACAAACATAGGCTGTAGAACAGTGACAGTAAAAAATTGGGTTAAAATCGGATTCACCTTCCGAATACGGTCGAGAATATCCCTGATTGACTCTCAAGTGGCGTAAAGCTCAATAGCTTTCTGTTTTTATCAAAGCGAGAAAGTATCTTTTTAATTCAGCGGCACAATGTAGATGTTTCGGAATTCAATCGGGCCGCCTTCGCTTTGGAGGCAGATCCACCCGTCCGTTAGGCTCGCAGCCGTTCCTTCGTTCTGGAGTACGCCATTGACATAACAGCGAATTGTGTCCTTCTCGCAGTGGATTTCGTAGGTATTCCACTGGCCGGCAGGTTTTTCGCTGCTTTGCTGTTTCTTGGGTGCCACCACGAATTGCTTCTCGACGTTCTGCATGTCTTTGCCGTCAACGGTTATTCCCGGGCCGCCTATCAGGACGAAGTCTCCGGCGCTGCCTGATTTTAACTGGCATTCGATGCATTGAGGCCATACCTGGTCCTCTCCGGAGGCATGAAGCAGCACGCCGCTGTTGGTGGGCTCATCCGGCCAGCGCCATTCGAGGTGCAGCCGGTAGTCCGCATACTTGCTCTTGGTTCGCATATACCCGTTGGGTTTTCCCGTGCAATGTACGACGCCGTCTCTGACCGACCAAATATCATTGACATTGACATCTTCGTCAGGGACGTACAATTTCCAGCCGGAAAAGTCCTTCCCATTCCAGAGCATGATCTTTTGCTGTGACTCGGGTACGTCTTTTTGGCAGCCCACCAGCGTTGAAAAAAGTATTACCGGAATACCCAGCGTGAACAACATCCTTGCAGCTTGTCTCATTTTCTTGTCTCCACTAATCTTTTTTGGTTAAAAACTTATTTCTTATACGTTTAGCGATTGAAATTCACCTTTATATTGCATTAAAATATCACGTTTCCGTCATAAAAGCAATAGGAACAATGCGTATCAATGATTATATCAATTTATCGCTACTGGAACCAAGCAGTAAGACGATGGTTTCAAGCCGGAGCGAATCGACTGTTTGCTCTGTGAATAACGGCATAAAATAAGCTTAAAAGAGAACATCAATGCATTTTTCTCGTATATATTGACACTTCTTTAACCGATGATCATTTAAGTGAGGAAACAAATGAAGACCGAAAGAGTAAAGAAATACTTACACAGGTTCTGGAAGGAATGGCGAATCCCCTTTTTTTTCATCGTCTTCGTAGTCATTCCGGTAAAATCATCGCTGGCGGACTGGAATTGGGTCCCGACCGGCTCGATGAATCCGACGATTCTGGAAGGCGATTTGATATATGTGGACAAGATAGCATATGATCTGCGAATTCCTCTGACTATGCATCGGCTGGCAAAATGGTCGGATCCTGAAAGAGGGGACATTGTCATTTGTTTTTCCCCGGAAGACGGGGTCCGGTTGGTCAAGAGAGTGATTGGCCTGCCGGGCGACACAATCGAAATGAAAAACAACACGCTTTTCCTTAATGGAGAACCTGTCGGTTATACGAAAATTGGCCGGGATTACACAGAAATTCTATCCGGTAAGCGAAGAGTAAAGCGTGTTTTAGCAATAGAAGATTTGGATGGAGTCACTCATACTGTCATGAGCATTCCTTCGATTGAAGCGATGCGGAGTTTCGGGCCGGTGACGGTGCCGCAGGGCAGCTACTTTGTAATGGGCGATAACAGGGACAGCAGCAGAGATTCGAGATACTTCGGATTTGTGGACAGAGAATCAATCGTCGGGCAAGCAAAGGGCGTCATCGGATCGTTTGACATAACCGACAAGTATCAGCCGCGTTTCGGAAGGTTCTTCGAATCTCTGAAATAACCGGATATGTATCTATAGCATATTCTGCCCAGCCGCAGAAGGTTAATCATGCCGGAGCGCTACTACCGGATCGACACGTGCCGCTCGCATTGTTGGATATATTCCTGCGGCCAGACTTATCAGGATCGAGAAGACTATCGCTCCGGAGACAAGCCACCAGCGAAAGCTGAAATAGTCCATGTAGGGGACTCCCTGTTTGGCCATAAAATAGTTGATGATTTGATTGATGATCATGCTCACCAGCCACCCCAGAATAAGCCCCCAAACGCCGCCCAAAAAACCGATGGCTCCGGATTCGAAAAGGAATATTTTTTTGACGTCGCTGTCACTGGCTCCGACCGCTTTCATGATTCCGATCTCTTTGTATCTTTCCAAAATGGACATCACCATGGTGTTGATGATTCCAAGAGTGGCGACCGTGATGGCTATCATCCCGACGGCGAATAGAAACATATTCAGGAAGATAAAGCCTGTTTTGATTTCCTCCAGATGATCGATCAGTGCGAATGTCCTGAAGCCCCTGTCTTCCATTTTTTCCTTAACGGGCTCGACGTACTTTGTCGAGGACAGTTTGATGTTCACCATGGAATAGCCTTTAGCCTGCTGAGACGATTGGAAAAGGTCCCAGATACTCGTCAGCGACAGTTTCTTCATATTCTCTGACTCGGTTGGCATAATAAAAACGTCGCTTCGTACGGGCATCGGGCCGGCGAATCCCATTTTTTCGGTAACACCGACAATAGTGAACCGATAGCTCTGTCTGGAAAACGGCAACCCTTTTCCCCTGAGGAAGGTTACGATATTGGGTATATTGGAAAGGCTCAAATCGACCGTCAATGTCGAGATTTCAATTTGCTCTCCGATGATAGTCTCCGGTTCCTTTACTTTCATACGGCGTAGAAGCGAATCGCTGATTATTAGAGCGTTCGCGTCCGCGAGCGCATAGGGTCTACCTGCTCGTAGTTTCATAAGGCCTGATTGACAGATGTCCGCCGGCAGGACCTGAACGAGGCTGAACTTTTCTTCTTCGTTAAATCGAATCATAGCGGGAAAACGAACCTCGGGAAAGGCCGATTCCACACCTTCGATCTCCGTGACATTCCGGACGAATTCATCATCCAGTATCTGTGTATACGGGCCGGTATGTTCAGGTGCGTTGGGATCTTCAGAATGAGGGGTTTTCTGATTGTTTTCAGAGCGCGGGTAGACACTCACGTAATTGAAAAGCTGCAGCTCATTGAAGGTATTTGTGATATTATCCTGGATTCCCTGGCCGAATGAAAACATAGAAACAAGGGCTCCGATACCGATCATGACTCCGAATATGGTCAGAAGAGTGCGCAGCTTCTTCTTCCACAGATTGGAAAAAGATTGCTCGATATAATCGGAGATTCTCATAGATTTTACCTGATTCTCTCCTCTTGAACAACTTTCCCATCCTGGAGGTGAAT
>JBARRE010000558.1:0-3159 GCA_049644065.1 Sedimentisphaerales bacterium
ATTACTCTTACGCATAATGAACTCCTTTTCGATAAAGTTGTATTGACATTATTCTTTATCGGTGAAAGGAGTTTTTTTTATTAACCTATTGTAAATAAATAAGATAACGTTATGTCAGTGCCATTCAAGACTGCCCCTTTAATGTTTAGGGCAGGTTTGACAAATGCTAATAAGGTGTGGTGTCAAGAAATTAATAGGTGGCTGTCCCTAATATTCTCCTAATATTCTCCAATTCTTTTAACCTATAAATAGGTAAACGTCCCTAAAATCCCTCCTAAAATCCCTTGTTGTTTACTACCGCTTAGTGATCTCGAATTTTGCTTCTACGAGTGTACCACCGGGCTGAGGTATAGCACCTAAGCTACCTTCCGGAGGCGAAGGCTGGGACAAAACCTCGAAGACGACGCTGACCTGGCCATTCCCGTCCGTGGCTGTCAAGGCCGCGTTGCTCATTAACATATGCTTGTTGACCGAGATGATGCGGACGTGCGGCGATGGGGCAATGGCAAACGCAACGTTCGTTTTGGGCATCTTCACAAAGCCAGAAGGCGATGTCGGGTTCGACTTCTCCAACGTATAGATGAATGTGTAACGGTTGAACACCTTGACATTTGTCTCTGTTTGAGACCAAGTGCCGTTCGTTATCACGCCCTTCGGCACATTATTGCCTGTTGGCGGCGGGTCATGGCCAATACCAGGGTTCCCATACCCCAACCATATGTGCAGACCTATAGCCAAAAGAACTATAATGAGTGCGATGATTACGACAGTTACCGTGTTTCCCGATTGGCGGCTCTGTTTGTGTGCGTAACGCATCTTCTTTCACTCCTTTCATTGTAAATAAATTAATTATTGGCAGTCATTTACTCTAACTAATCCCGGATATTAATAATCATAATAGGCAATAATGAATTAATTCGGCACATTTCCCGATTTCGTGAATACAGTTTTTCCTTTTGTTTCTATACGGCTTTGGCGTTCCTTTTCGCTGTCAATCTCAAAAATAAGTAAATGTTGGGCTGTCGCTAGTATTCCCCATCTCATTTTATCGTGTCTAGTTTGTCCATGTTCATGGATTCCCAAATATTCCCACAACGGCGGAAACCATGCCAACTATTAGTTCCAAGGCGCTCATGTCCTTCTTTAACTGCAGCGCGTAACTTGTCGGCGTCATTAATGCCTGTAATCGTAGCTAGCTTCTTAAAACCTTTGTGCTGGGTAGCACGGAGGAAAAATGGAAAGTCGCGTCTATAGGATGCGTAGTATAGCGTCCCCGGAGACCATTGAGCGTTTGGTGTTAGTAAGGTCATCAGTAATACCACTAATTCTGCTTCGATTACCGAAGAAAATGGAAGATCCTTGCGATCAGCTTGACGCTTGATAAGTTCCGCCGCCGGACTATATAGACGTCGCCCTTCCGTAGCCAAGACCTTCTGAAGAGTCTCAGAATACCCGCAAAAGCTATCAAATGTATCAAACTGTTGTTCGCCATAGCGTTCTGTCTCAGGGAGAAGATAGTGACTCGTGAACACTTCATGAAGAACCTCGTAGTCATTGGCTTTCATGAGCGCAGCGACGATGTAAAGAAAGGTTTCGTAGACAAACAGCGAGTGAGCTTCGAACCATGCGTCGTTCCATGAGTTTAGCTCGGGTGGTCTAGATTTCAACTCGCGCATTCGCTCAAGGAAGCCAACGAGCGCTTCAGAAAATTCAGGCGATGGTGCCCCGGTCGCTTCAAGCAAGACCCAGTCAATGATGTGGTTACGCACCTGCTTCAACAGACCACAATCTGCCAATACCTTCTCGCCGAGAGAATCTACATTGGGGCGATCCCTTACCCGAAGAGAATCTGCGAAATCGATACAGGCATCGAGGAAATCCCGCCTATAAAGCGATAAACCAGCCTTTCCATGCAGAATAGCTTGCTTAAAGGCATTGTATTTCGAGATCGCAGGGCTCGACGGGGATGCCGAGTCATCCCCAACATAAGCTGGAGTCTTCCCAGGTTTTGGCTTCTGATGAAGTGGCTTTCCGTAAAGGACTCGAATCAACTGTTCCCAGTTCTCATTGACTGCCTCTGGAGTCGAAAAATCAATCCAAATTCGCGATTTGAGAAAGGCAGGCAAAAAGGGATTACCTTTCTCATCAACCTCACAAACAATGGGAATAAATTTGGATTGTTCTACTTTCTCGTAAACTTCTCGTGAGATAATCTGTGATTCCGTGCCAACGCCAGCCTTTCGTGCATCAGCCTTCTCTGAATAGATTTTGTCGCACACTACAAGCACGTGGGTGACGCCGACATCTGTCACCATACGCTCCATAAACGCATATTTGTCATGTCCTTCCTTTAAATCGTAGATGTCGAGAACAACATCGACACCGTCCGCGAGCAACAGGTCTGCCCATTGCTTAACGAGAGCCTGATGGCCGGGAGATGTCCAACTGTAAGATATAAAAACTTTAGGCTTCACTCGGATTCTCTACTTTGAGATAACATAATATTATGTGGTTTTCCTGATAATACGGAACATGCCACTGCAAAAACAATTGTAGACATCAAAAATCAGGGTACGTCTTATTTCTCTCATTCACCGAAGTCGATGCTAATCTCGCGTAGGTATATCCCGATAGATGCCTCAATTTTGCCGGTTCGACATCCGAATGTTATATAGTATCACATTTTAGCCTGTTTGTCAGCAATTTTTTTTGTTTTTTATACTACCGATGGCAGCGATAAATTATTGCTGTGAAAGTTTTTAGGTTCTGGGGGTTGATTGTCTGATGTGTCTCTTGAATCTTGCCGAAAAAGGATTATATTTGTGGATTTTTATGAGTTTCTTCGACGTTTGCATCAAAAAGTGTGAAAAATGCTCATTTTTCAGATAACGTACGACGGTTTTCTATGTCTAAATATACAGCAGCGACGAAATTTTAGCTGGAAAGTATAAAAAAACCGAATATCTGAATAGGCTTGAACGTGCGCAGACCGGGATTGTAAGTTTTTGCTAAAAAAACATTTTATTGTAAGAAAACCGCACTCTCAAGCGTCTGAGAAGGTAGTTATGAGTTGACTCTGTCCGATAACGTTGCGGGCTGAGTCAAATTGTTTTTAGCGTTTAGGTAAGTTCTTTATTTATATAGACATAGGATTATAAC
>JBARRE010000559.1:0-2511 GCA_049644065.1 Sedimentisphaerales bacterium
AACTATCTGATATTCCACTTGAGTATCCTCCCGTTTTCGACGGCATGATCGCGGCAGGCGGTCGCCTGTTTGCCTCCCTGCAAGACGGCAGTATTGTCAGCTTAGCAGCAAAGTAATTATCGTACCAACATTAGGGGCCTATGCCGTTTCAATCGACATAGGCCCCGAAAAGTTTTAAAACCAGCCGTATCTTTCCGGTTCAGATCTTCATTCGTCGAGAAAATCACTGCCCGAATCGACACTCTTACTCACTTGATACTTCGAGACGTATATTATCCAGGCCGATCCATGTGTCTCCTGGACTTGCGTTAGAAAATTCAATTCCAATTTTCTTGCCGACCGAATCCGGAACGTCACCGGCTGATAGAGATAGGGTATACTCCTGCATCTCGTCTGTAAGAGTAACTTCATCGGTCGCAGCCGGAACTCTGGCGCCGTTGTCGTCGTAATAGAGAGTCATTTGCATGGCCGTGGCGGCCCATGTGATCCTGGCGTCCACTTTCAGCTCCAAAACGTCGCCGTCGCTGATCGTATGGTCGGTCAACTGCCAGACTGAAGGATCGCCGCTCATTAGAAAGGCGGTCCATTCTCCGTCAGTTGGTCCGAAATCAGTCTCTACTCCCGAGTCGGCAACTACATCATCGCTGCTCCAGCCGGGTATATCAACAGCAGGAGTGTTAGCTACACCTTCACCATTCCAACCCTTGATTTTCTCCGTACCGGGCAACTCGAAGCTGGAGTTTTCTACGGCTATCTCTTCGGGTGGCTCAGCCGGCTTTGGAAGGTACAGCCGGATATCATCGAAGTACATTGTACCGTCTCCACCATCCTCCTGCGGATTGTCCTTGTCGCCGAAACCGATTGCAATCTTGTCAATGTCGGTCAGATCAATGCCCTTGTCCGCGAATTCCTGCAGGGGGATAATCCATTCTGTCCAGGTATCAATCTGTGCCGCATTCGGATCATCATGATAAATCACCGCCGGATCGCCGGTACTGTTGGACAAAGCTACATACATTGGCGCAGCACTGTTACTCAACATGCCGATGTCCTGGTCGCTCCACTGCATATCTACATTTGTATCGGGGAAACTGACGTTGGAGAACTTTGCCTCGCAGGTCAGATCGGCATCATGGCTGGTCACCGCCAAACCTATGTACATGGGTGAGCTCATTGTGACTTGGATTAAATCAAAACGTTCCCATGTAGTGCCGTCCGCTGAATAATACGCCCTTACGAGCCCACCTGACGTACGTTCTAATCTAACCCACTGAGGTGCGGTGATGCCTTCGAAAAATTGCCTGTCGGTTGTTCCATCGGCGGTGTTACGATACTGGAACCGGACTCCGTTTTCAGGCGTAATGAACACTGCGATGTTGGCCGAGTCCGCATCGAGCGAGTCGCGAATCATCACGCCGGCCTTGGCGAACTCCTGTGTGTTCTCCACACTCTCGACCTTTGCTGTTATTTTTGCGGTGCCGGTGACTTCCTTAAAGGCGAAGTGGAACTGGTCGGAATTGTCCCAGATATCTATACCGGAGCCGGTCATTGTATATGTACCGGCCGGCTCCTCAACGAAGCTGCCGGTATATTGTGGATTTCCTCTAAACCACAGCGACAGATCGACAACACCTTCACTTGTCCAGTCGCGGATCGAATCCAATTGCCTCCATGCTTCCGAATATTTCATATCATTATTGTAAAAATACGGCAGGGATTGATCGCCGGTGTGGACAATCTCAGTCTCGACAAAATGTTCACCGGCGTCAATATCCGGTGAATCATAACCAACCAGTGCACCGTTATCATCGGTGCCGTATCCGTCCAACCACGTACTGAAAATATCGTTGGGTTGAAAGTCGGTGTAACCTTCAAAATTGTCCACAACAAGGAAGTCAAGTATCGTGAAACTCCAAACATCGCCTCTATAGATTGTCGAATCGGGCGGAGCATTGACTTCGTCGACACGCCAGTAATATGTCTGGCCGAATTCGAGAAGGCCCGGAGGATCGTAAGCGGTAACGGCCAGGTTTTCGCCTACGAGAACGCCCCGCGGATCGGAGATGCTGGCTTGGTTGACATCGTCGAAATCTGTTCCGAAGTATACATTATGCGTATCGGCATAGACTCCCGCCCTCCAGCTCAGGATCACACCCTGCTGCACTTCCGTTTTGCCGTTCGATGGATTTGGGCTGTAGGTCTCAGCTTGAGGTCTTATACCAAGCGCAAAGTTGATCGCCGCTTCTAAAAGCAGATAAGCATTCTCGTTCCATACAAGGTATGATAGCTCGTCGAAGCCAAGGCAGACTCGGATATCTGCTGCCTCCCGGGGACTGCCGTCCGCAGGTGGTACCGGAAGTTCAGCACCCTTTTCATAGACGAAAATAACATCCCAGGTCAGGCCGTCACTAAGCGTAGCTCTGGCAATGACTGTAGCCTCATTCCCGGCCTGGCCAGAGGTAAAACGGGATATTCCGCGTTCGCTCTGAATATCAGTCAGAACGCTTATAG
>JBARRE010000560.1:0-3851 GCA_049644065.1 Sedimentisphaerales bacterium
AGTTCGTAGTTTTTCTTTTGCATTCCGAACGTTCCGGCCAGGCCGCAACAGCCGGCTTTGAGGTCGGTGACTTTGACGCCGCAAAGTTCCTGCAGGAGCTTGATGCTTGCCATTCCATCGCCGACCACGAGCAAGTGGCACGGCATATGATAAACATACTCGTCGGTTATCAGTCTGGCCGGTGACTTTAGTTTTTTCTGCGAATGCAGGTCAAGCAGATAATTCATTAATTCGTGCGTGTTTTTCGAGACGAGCTTCGCATCCTCGCCCTTCACAAAATGCCGCAACTCCTGCTTCAGACACAACGCGGCGCTTGGTTCGGAACAGATGATTTTGTAGCCCCGACGGACCGCTTCGGCAAGGTGCCTGACATTGTATGACAGATCCTTCCTGGCTTTTTTAGTATCGCCATAGACCATTGCCGGTAACGGTGCGGGTCGCTGATTCGGCAAGATGACTTCGATATTATTGTGCCGCAGGACTTCGAGCATGTCAAAGCCTAACGCGTGGTCGTTATAATTTGCGTACGTATCCACAAAATAAGCCACCTTGTCGATCGGCGTTTCTATCGGCTCACAAGAAGCTAAGTACTTCCGCCCCGCCTTCAGGAACGAGCCTCTCTTGAACCTGGGCATGTTTCTTCGCTTATCGAGTCCGGCAACTTTTTCCAGCAGCAGCCCGAACATCGGCAGTTGCATCACAAGATTCGAGACAGGCGAGAAAATGCTGCCTAACATACTCATATGGCGATTTTGACTTAGTATCCGCTCGGTACGCCGCAGGCCTTTCCGCTTTACGTATTGTGCCCTGGCAGTCATCATCAGCTTTGAAATATCCATACCGGAAGGACATTGCAATAGGCAGGCCTTGCAGTTCACGCATAAATCCAGAAACTGTCTGAACTCGGGCGACTCGAAGTCTTTGTCTTCCAACTGCCCCGTCGCCCAATAGTGCAGCATATTCGCCTTGGCCCGTGAGCTGCCCAATTCCTCGCCCAGCGCCCGAAATACCGGACACATCCGCAAACCGGATTCCCTGCTGAGGCAGAGTCCGCAGCCGTAGCACTGCTCAATTTCCAGGGCAAGCTCATCTTTTTCGAAGAGCAAATCCGTCTTCATTCTCTCCGGCAGAGGCTTATGCGCCCTTCTGAGATTTTTGACCATCACATCCGGGTCGCTGTTAATTATTTTGCCCGGATTCATCAGGCCATCGGGATCGAAGATGTTCTTGATTCTGCAGAGCAGCTCATAATATTCGTCGCCGTATTGTTTTCGTACGAAGGCAGCTCTCACCAGACCATCGGCATGCTCACCGCTGATCGAACCGCCCAAAGACCATGCGAGCGAGAAAACATCGTCCGCAATCGCCCGCATCTTCTCCACGTCCGCCGGTTCGCTCAAATCGAGGAAAGGTCGCGAATGGAGCTCGCCGTCACCGGCGTGACCAAAGAAGGATATTACAATATCATACCGGCGGCCAATCTCCAACAAGCCCGCTATATATTCCCCAAGCCGAAGATGATCGACAGAGACATCTTCCATAAATTCCGCCGGGTGTTTTCTGCTCCTTTTTCTGTAAAGCAGCGGCCCGGCGTCTTTTCGAGACTTCCATAAGCGTTTCTGTTGCTCCAGATCCAGAACAATATGCCGTCCGCTCGCCAGTTGTCCGACGGCTGCATCGGTTTGCTCTATTTTCTTTTTCACCTGCTCCTGTGTTTTGCCGACATGCTCGATTAAAAGAACCGCGGCAGCGTCGGCCGGCAGAATATCTCGATATTCGGGCAACGCCTTGAACGCCATGGCAATGAGAGCATTGTCCATCAACTCACACGTCGTAACGCCGCTCTCGACAATCGTCGGCACAGCCCGCGCCATCTGCTCAAGAGATTCAAACTCAAGCTGCAACAGTCCTTTCGACGCCGGAACCGGAACCGTCCTTAGCGTAATCTTCGTAAAAATCGCCAGCGTCCCTTCCGAGCCCGCCATGAGCCGGGCCATATCAATCCGCCCATCGTGACATACACCTGCGATGTTATATCCGCTCCGATTACGCTTTGTTTGGGGCAATGCCTTATTGATAACCGCTTCATTTTCAGCGAGGACAGACAAACAGTTTTTTGCGATTGAGGCAACCCTGTCTTCTTTCACCTGTCCCGGGTCAAAATCATTTCCGAACTCAACAACACTGCCGTCCGCCAGGACCGCTTCAATTGTTTCGACGTAGTCACCTATATACCCATACTGGAGCGAATGAGAACCGGTGGAATTATTAGCAACGCACCCCCCTACTACCGCTCGGTTCGCACTCGACGGATCGGGCCCGATTTTCCTGCCGAACTCAGCCAGACATTTGTTTATATCGTCCAGCACAACTCCAGGTTCACAAACGACCCTCTGTCCGTCATCTTCGGCGCTGATGATTCTATTCATATACTGCGTCATGTCGAAGACGATGCCGCTGCATAACGACTCACCCGCCAGGCCGCTGCCGGCTCCGCGAGCAACAACCGGAATCGCTCCGGCAACAGCATATTTGACAACGGCGGCCACGTCACCGGTGTCACGCGGCACCACGATACATTGAGGCACAATACGATAAATGCTCGCATCCGTGCTGTAGGCGACCCTATGCAGGATGTCGACAAAAACATCACCCCGCACAACGCCGGCTAAATCAGATGCAATTTGCTCCGGTTCCTTGTTCATGGTTTCTTCAGTGCTGCTCCTAATTATTGCTCAAAATCACGAGGCAGGAACTGGGCCTGGGACATGGTTCCGCTCATTCGCAGGACTGCAAGGTCGTCATCATCGACCTGTCCATTGATGAAGTGTTGAACGGTAGGATGGGGATGATTACGAATATAGTCTGCGTCGCCGTCGGCAATAATCTTGCCTTTATGTAACATAATGATTCGGTCCGCGACTTTATAGGCGCTCGTCATATCGTGCGTGACAATAACCGATGTAATGTTCAGCTCTCTTTGCAGCTTCAGAATCAGCTCGTTGATCACATCCGACCGGATCGGGTCCAGTCCGGTGGTCGGCTCATCATACAAAATAACTTCCGGATTGAGCGCGATCGCCCTTGCCAATGCCACTCTCTTTCGCTGCCCTCCGGAGAGATTCGCCGGATAATAATTTTGAAAACCGTCAAGGCCGACCATGGCCAGCTTGGACTTCACAAGCTCTTCAACTTGTTTGAAGTCCGTTATCTCGCAATGCTGTCTCAGGGGGAATATGATGTTTTCCGTAACGCTCAGGCTGTCAAAAAGCGCTCCTCCCTGGAAGAGAAAGCCGTAATGCGTCCGGATTTCATTCAATTGACGTTCATTTATATCGTCGATTCGCTGTTCTTTGAAGTAAACTTCGCCGGAACTCGGCCTTAACAGCACGATCAAATGCTTGATCAGGACCGTCTTGCCGCACCCGCTTGGGCCGATTACAACGGTTGTTTTGCCCTTTTCGACGGCCAGCGAGACATTATCCAGAACAACATTGGCACCGAACTTCTTGGATATGTTTTTAAGGACAATTATTCCATCACCGTTACCGGCCTGTACGTCGTTTTCCTTGTCGCCCTGTTTCACTTTACGCCTTTTTCCATCATCAAACCAGACTTTTGAGTGTCCAGAACGTATTGTAAATCGATTTGAAAATTACCGCCAGCGCAAAATCCAGCGCCAATATGGAAATGAAACTGGCCACAAACGCCTCCGTGCACGCCTGCCCGACACCATGGGCCCCTTCTTTGCATGTAAAGCCCTTGTAGCAGCTAATCACTGCAATAGCCACACCGAAGAATAGACCCTTTATAATGCCGATTGAGATATCCCATAATTCCACGCCGGACGC
>JBARRE010000561.1:0-7448 GCA_049644065.1 Sedimentisphaerales bacterium
GGTGGCATACAGCATAGGGCGGTATCTTCAACGGTGCCGCCCACTTATGTTATTATGCTGGTGCCCATAAAGCGATAAATCCTTTTATAATTATGTGATAATCAACCAACTTTTTTGCAGTTGAACCATTTTTTTTAATTGATGTTGCAGCCGGGATGTGTGTGGTATAATTGTGCCATGGCAAAGTATCCGATATTTCTTGAATTGGGCTCTCGCCGTGTGGTCGTGATCGGCGGCGGAGCCGTGGCCGTGCGAAAGGTCCAGGCCCTGTTGAACGCCGGCGCCCGGGTGGTGATGGTAGCCGAACGCATCGATGACATACTGACGGCCCTGTGCCAGGGTATGGACGCCAAACTCATAAAGTCCAAATATTCCAAGAACTATCTTGCCGGGGCGCTGCTGGCCATAGCGGCAACGAACAATAACGATCTCAACAAGCAGATATACAAAGATTGCCAGGAACTGGAGGTCCTTTGCAACGTCGTCGATGTGCCGGAGTTTTGCGATTTTTTCGTGCCGGCCGTAGTCAAACGCGGCGACCTGCAAATAGCTATCGGCACGGAAGGCCGATGCCCTGCTTACGCCGGCCACACAAGAAAGAAGCTTGAAGCAATTTTTACCGAGCAGCATGGTGAATTTCTCGCCGAGCTGGAAAAGCTCCGTAAAAAGGTTATTAATGAAGTCTCCGACCCTGCCGACCGAAAAATCGTTCTGGGACAATTGGCCGACGACGAATCGTTCGAATATTTCGCCGAGAACGGACCCGCTCAATGGCAAGCCTTCGCCGCCAAAATGATCGATAATCTGCCATCTTCGCGGCAATAAAAAAGTGTAGGGTGTGCACTGCACACCATCATCGCCTATTGCTCCGGCTTTTTCATAAAATCTATCAGTGAGAAATCGCCCAGTTCCACAGCCTCGCCGCTTTTAGCCGTCGCCCACGGTTCGAGGTAGATATGAACGGATGCAATACCAATTCCATCAGGCAGTCCCGGCCAGGGATTCTGCACGCCTCCTATGGCGGCCGGGACAGGGTCGTCTCCAAGCTGCATACGCAAGCCCGCTCGAAAGCGAGGTTCATCATAAGAACGGAAGGAAACCGGCGTGTTCGGAACAATCTCATTCGATAAACGCCGAAGCAGTTCTTCAACCGCCCGCAATTCCAGCGGTTCTGCCCGTTTCCACAGCAGTGACATGGCATCGCTCAAATGCCCGCCCTGTTTCATTTGCGATAACATCGCGCCTCTCGTGTCTTTGCTCTGCATGATTTCAAATGAAGTGCGCAGCGAGCCATCCTCATCCTCAATCAGCCATGCACGCAGTGAAGATATGTACGATCCCGGAGCATCGGTATTGAATCCGGGCGGCATCATAGGCAAGAAAGTATTTGCCTTGCCGTCAAACATGTGCCGTGCCATCTCGGAGATATCGACTTCGGACCAGTCGACCTGCCATTGTTGAAATTCCGGCAGTGCAGCCCGAATCGCGTTTGCTGCCGCCCCTACCGGATGATTCGGGTCCCGCGCCCTTTCGGAAGCTGAGTAAATGCGACCGAGCCCGTCCCCCAGCATGCGCTCTCTTTTAGGCTCCATAGGTAATTTTTTCAGCTTTTTAGCCCAGTGTTTCTGCATGACCTTTCGCAGCAGATCGTTGGGCGCAGGGCGCAGACTCAAAGCCTGACGCATGGCCTGGAAGAATGCTTCTGATTGGATACCTTCTTTCGAAGCATCTTTTAGCTGCTGGAGAATTTGTTCTCGTTTGGTATTCATAGGCTTTGCTCCTTTGAGGATATGCTCGGCAGCATCCCGAAGCCGCCGGCGTCCATCATGCAGACGACGCTTGAGCGTACCTTCCGGAATATCCAGAAAGCCGGCGGCTTCTTTGAGGCTGTACCCTTCGAAATAAAACAAAACCACCGCCTCGCGCAACGTCTCGGAAAGATGCCCAACCGCTTCATGGATCAGGGCGGCGAGTTCCTGCCGCTCCAGATCGGCGCCCGGCGGCAAAGCCCCGGCATCAGGCAGCGTTTGAAGCTCGGCGCCGTTTTCCTTCGACGTTTTCGCCTTTTGACGCCGTGCCGTACGGACCACAATCGTGCGCAGCCAGGGGCCGAATCGCTGCATATCTCTCAAGTCCGGCAGGCTTTCAATCGCGGCGTAAAATGCCTCGGACGCCGCATCCTCGGCCAGGGCAAAATCCCCCGTAACGCCAAAAGCCGCCGCCCGGGCCGCCCGCCAATAAAGCCGGAACAGTTCGGCAATGGCCGCCGGCTCGCCCTGCCCGGCCCGCTGCACCCAATTTTGTTCTGTGTTCTGTTCCATAATAATAATATGTGTCCCGAGAGCGACTCAAGGTTCGCATTTTTACCTACAAATATTATACAGAATTCAAGCAAATCCCCAAAAAACCAGACAACTTTAATTAACTTTTACTCCGCCTTTATAGTTAATAGCCTGCGTATTCTGCTAAGCCCTTCAGAAACATACCCTCTGACTGTCGCAGCACCCACACCCATTTTCTCTGCTATCTCTTTCGCATTATGGCTATCTCGATATTGCAGGTAAACAGCTTGAGCCTCAGTGCGGGGCAGTCGTTTTTCAATGATATCAAGGATTCTGCTTGTCTCCTCCATCTTCAGAACAGTCTCTTCCGGCGTTTTTTGGCAGCACGAATGATTAGAACGTTCGCCATATTCATATATGGAATTCCGGTAGTTCTCTTTTCGACGGATGGCGTCAATAATATCACTGGTTATCGCCTTGTAGAGATATGATTCGATGTTCTGGATATCTCCAGGTAAAGGACGAGAAACAAAAGAAAGGAAGAAATCCTGGAACAAATCATCAGCCTGGTCTTCATCATGAATGTGGAAGAAAATAACCTTTCTGATAAAGTCCTTATGATCGAGAAAGACTTTAGCCGCTGTGGCTGCGTTAAACCTGCGCTTGTCAGGGTCCATATTCTGAAAAATCGTCAAAGCTCCACCATGAAACTACTTTCAATTGGCATCCATACGGGCCTTTGTCCACTATTCCGCTGTTTCATTCGGTGTTTCTGTGAGCGCACATGTGGACAGCACAAATGAATCGTTTCCTTTTCTCAAAAGAGCCAAATCTCTGGATGTTTTCCTCTGCCAATGTTGATGCGTCAATAAGAAGCGAACTGAAATATACCCCTGGAACACTCCGATAGCAAGTAAAAAATGAAGCCAAATAAGCGTTTCGCTCATATTCCACAGAAATTTTAGAAAGAAAATATTTTTCGCCCAGCGCTTCTCCTCCGAGAAACGCCTTTACGACAGAAAGAGGTTGCGGTTTGTTCTGTCTACCAGCGTGGGTGGGGGCAGACACAGATAAGTGTGTGTAATCGAAATTTAGGTTTTTAACCTTTTTTAGGAGGTCTACACTATGAGCAAGAAACCTGCTAACGTGAAGAAGAAACCTATACAGAAGAAAGGAGCGGATACCATGAAGTTGGATGAGCACAAGATGGTGTTGTCGGAGACGGCCATAGCGGAGGCGCAAAAGGCGCACGATAGAGCCGTCGGCGAGTTCCTAGACCCTGCGAGGCTCCGCAGCAATGTCGTTGGCCTGGGAATTGGCGTTAAATGGAAAAATGGGCAGCCCACAGGCGAGCCGGCTCTAGTGGTGTTGGTGAGCCAAAAGCTGGAGAAGGACCAGTTGAGCGCAGATGACATGGTTAAGTCCAAATTGGCAGAGATGCAGACCGATGTCCTCGCTATTGGGTACCCTTTTGCAGGGGAAGGCGAACCGCAGGAGGCTGGCATTCAATCGCTCGCCAGGCGCATCCGCCCGGCAGAGGGCGGCTATAGCATTGGACACTTTAAGATCACCGCTGGCACTATCGCCACCTGCGTTTACGATATTCTGCCCGGTGGCAAGGTGAGCCCACCGGCGCATGGAATCGGCATCCCGCGCCGGTACTATATTCTCAGCAACAACCACGTACTGGCCAACAGCAATAATGCCGCCCTCGGCGATCCGATCCTGCAACCAGGACAATTCGATGGAGGAGCGGATCCGGCTGACCGCATTGCCCGTCTGAGCCGGTTCATCCCTATCATTTTTGAACCGCCGGTCCCCCGAGCCCTGCACAAGAACTTGGTTGATGCAGCTGTAGCCGAAGGACAATTCCATGATCTGGATCGGGAAATCTACTGGATTGGGTACGTGCGAGGCTGGCGACGGAAGGCGAATGTGAGAGTGGGAACGATTGTTCAGAAGACCGGGCGCACAACGAACTACACCACCGGCCGCATCACGGCCATTAACGCCACAGTTGATGTGGGCTACGGCGGTGGGAGGGTGGCACGATTCAGGGACCAGATCGTCACTACCAACATCTCTGCTGGCGGTGACTCGGGCTCTCTGGTAACCACACTTGATGATGTCGCTGTGGGTTTGCTTTTCGCCGGTTCCTCTATCGCTACCATTGTCAACCAGATTGAAAACGTGCGGTCGCTGCTGAAGATAGAGGTGACAGAACAGATACTGTAACGGATTTATTGGACAGGTTCGCCCATTTTTTAGAAATTCCGCCGTGAGGCGGATTGGCCGCGACTGTCGTGTCCGACGTGTCCGAATCGGAAAGGACGAGCGATGGGAAAAAACTTTCCAGTGATATTTGGCGGAGTAGTCGCGTATATTCTGTTGCTCCTCTATGCATGTACGGTCGTTTACATGGCAAAACAGGTCATTCAACATACAACAGCAGAGATGCCTAAGGACGAGACCGGCAAGACTTTTTCGAAGAAGCCATTGGAATTTTCTGCGGGCATCACCTACGTCGTTACAATGATTGGCGGGCTCGTTTCGGCCTTGGTCGTCTCGAAGTTGACCATCACAAAGCCGGGAGAGACCCCGATGCTGATGCGAACAGTACAGGGCGCCAGCCCTCGGGCGATTCGGCTCTCTACGTTCTTGGCCGTCGCCTATCTTGTTGTGTGGTTGGCTGTTGGACTTCTTGCATTGACAGTTGGTGTAATGATGTTTCCAGATTCAAGTACGACACTGGGTGACATCGGGACAACATGGCTCGGATTAGCCGTGGCCGCGGGCTACGCCTATTTCGGTTTGAATCCGTAAAGATGAGCCAACCGGGAGTCGTTGGGGACGTTTGCCAATTTCTAGCCAACAGACGAAGACGAGAACCGAGTATCGAGCATCGAGTCTATTGCTTCAGAAATCCATCAGCTTCGAGGCATCTTTTATGGTGCCTTCCTTGCTGATCTGGCGAGACAATTTAGCCGGATTTCTTTTGACCGGGATCGGCCGTCTTTGACGATGCTTGCTTGCGACGATCGACAGTCCGTGTCAGGGGATGTTTCTCCATCTCCTGCAATGCGGCGACCATTGCATCCAGATCATAATTGTGCTCTCTGGCAAACTCGTCCCGGTTGCGCCAGATTTCCTGTAAGATTTCATTCTTCATCGTTCAACGCCTCCAAAAGTTCGATAGGCGTACATATTTCCGGACACCTATAACCCTGGATCGTACAAACCGACCGGACAATCGGCTTGGTTGATGGATTGTCGATATGCCGGCAGTTCCAGGTCAAAAGAAGATCGATTCGGTGAACAGCCGCAGCAGCAATGTGAAGCCCATCTGCCTCCGCTTTTTTAGGTAACGCTCCCTGTTCAATCAATGCTGCGGCCATATCTCTGATCTCCGAGGTGATTAATAATTCCGGAATCCCTTTCAGGTAGCCCAGGCGTTTCTCTGAGACCTCTGGGTTTCCACGACGGGCTTCTGTAACAACCAATTGTGAGGTATATAACTCATACTTATGCCGATGATTAGTCCACCAGATATGTGTTGCCTGCTGGCAAGCCGATACAAGATAATCCCGACTCGGTTGACTTGCCAGATAGCTTACTATTGACGTTTCGATATAAGCCGTTTGCATAACACTATCTTACAAAAACTTTTCAAAAATAACAATACTTTTTCAATCAGTTATAACCTGTCCAGAACAGAGTTGAAAGTACAGGTTTCGCAGGAATAACAAGCATCCAACATTGAGCATCGTATCCGTTGCGTAGAGCGGCATATACCTGCGTCAATAGAAGAGAAGATTATCTCTCCGCATAGTCTCAGAAATCCATCAGCTTCGAGGCATCTTCTATGGTGCCTTCCTTTGTGACCCGGCGGCCTGACTCAGAAGAATCGTCAAAGACCAGATACTCCTTCTTCGCCTTGATTGGAAGCGAGAGTTTGTAGGGCTGACATTTCGGGATGGCGGTTACTGCCCGCCGGGCGCCTTCGTAGAGGGTCTGGCGAGTCTCATCGAACGGATAAAGCTCCGCTGCTTCGCGCGAGATGCCCCTTTTGACGGCCACCGTTACGCAATTGGGCCCGAAGAATTTCGCAGCCTCCCGGCAGGTCGCCATGTCGCCCGTCACCATGATGGTCGGGATGCCATAATGGCCGGCGATGGCTGCACATTGAGCCAGTTCACCGGACTCGACACCATTGTACCAGTATCGGTTCTCCGAACGCGACGATTGTGTGTGGCAAAGCACGCCGTCGGGAGTACCCATCATGGCGTGTGCACCTAATTGGATCAGTCCGTCGAACGAATCATCAAGGCCCGTGAGCGGGCCAGGGCGCGGTTTGCCGGTGATATATTTGGCGCCCGTCTCCATCAGGTGCGGGACAAACGCCTGTGAGCCGTGCCCATCGAGCACTCGATGCCGAGGTCAGGAATAATTCGGTTCTGTTTCGGCTGGGCGTTCGGCTCATCGACAGGTTTAGCCTGTGCGAACGAGACACCGTTGAAATTCGACAGGAATAAAACGACAAGGGCAATCCGGCATATCATTTTTCTCCCTAAAAGCTCCTTACTCAACAAGTCAAATGACAGAGACTAAATCGGACAGCAACATGAGTCGCCGGAGAATCCATGCAAACCAGATGACCAAAAGAAGAAACGAGCGCAAATCGCCGCCTGTGCGGTGAGGGCATATCAGGCTTCGATCTTATCGATTACCACCTGGAGGTACTTCTGGCGGTGGCCGATGCGTTTTTTGCTGTTTTTCCGCCTGCGGAAGTGCATCGGAAAGAGCTTTTTGGCCTTGATAACGGCATCTTCGGCGGTGGTTTTGAATGAGGCGATCACCTTCGCACCCTCGATGAACGGCGTGCCGACTTTGACTTCTTCGCCGTCGCTTATAAGCAAAACTTTATCCAGCTCGATGGTCTCGGCATCGGGCGAAATATCCGTCAAATCGATAGTCAAACAATCGCCTTCGGCGACCTTATATTGCTTTGAGCCTTGTTCAATGACTGCATACATTTCTAAAAAACTCCAGGTTTCTAAACTTTCAAAAATTCAATTCGAGGACGTATTTTACACATTAAGCCTTTTTTGTAAAGCAAATTATTGGATATTTTTGTATTCTATTGCCGAATATGAAGTTGGAATTCTG
>JBARRE010000562.1:0-3422 GCA_049644065.1 Sedimentisphaerales bacterium
CTTCAGAGCTATCATATCTGCTATGGTCAATTATAGATGCTGTTGCCTGTAGGGCAAGGAAAAAAAGTCTTTTTGGACAGGATTTACAGGGATTTTGTAGGGGCAACCCCATGTGGTTGCCCTGGGCAGGCACACAGGCCTGCCCCTACGATTCGGTAATCTGATTAATTATTGCTCTGCATCCTCTGTGATCTCTGTGGCAGAACTAAGAGCACCGTATCAAGGAGATTTTTTCATTTTTTCACTTGACGGGCAACGAACCTATGTGTATGATATAAATTTAACATATAGAATACAGAATACAGAATACAGAAAACAGGCACTGATAGCCAAATAGTCAATAGTCAATAATCATTTAAGAAAGGGGTATTCTCATGCCAACTACAGCACAAATCCTTGCCAATCGTAATAATTCGCAGAAATCTACCGGGCCGCAGACGGATGAGGGCAAGGCCGTCGTCTCGCAGAATGCGGTCAAGCACGGCCTATTTGCCGCCGAAGCGGTAATAACTGGTGAAAATCCGGCTGATTATGAACTTTATCACGACCAATTCCTCGCCGAATTAGCTCCGGTCGGGATGCTGGAATCGTTGTTAGCTGAGCGGATTATCAGCCTGGGGTGGCGGCTGCAACGCGCCGAACGAATGCAGAATCAGGCAATAGAAGATATGATAGAGTGCGAAGTTACCAATCCAAGAGCCAGAGACCGCCGAAAAAGTCATTGCAACAACGAGAGAATACGGCCGGACGATCCGAGATATGACCCGGATCATTTGGCTCTGGGCCGAGTCGCTGCGGGCGATTGGTCATATTTCAGGGTGCTCGACAGGATGTTGTTGTACGAACGGCGAATCGAGAACAGCCTGAACAAGACAATAAACAAGCTTAAAACGCAGCAAATGATACGGGTAATACAACAGGCCGAAGCCCGCAAGCAGGAAACTGCCCAAGCCAGCCCTGAGCCTGTCGAAGGGACAGGCCCCAAAGCCTGCGGCTTTGAGGCTGCCACACAGTCTAATTCCCCATCCCAAAGTGAAACTGCCACCCGGCCGGCAGAGAAAGAATGCGATTTGAAAAAACAAAGCCAATTTCCCCCGGCTCTAATGGGCGCAACATCTTATGAGAAAGGAGGTTATGACAATATGCCGGCTTGCGGGATCGAAGAAAACAAAGCCAATTCAAGCTTGTCCTGAGCAGCTTCGAATGGAGCCAAACAAAGCCAATCGCCGGCCTTTGGCCGGAAGCTCGAAGCTCTCAGCCGGAAATCCTAAACAAGCCGAATGTGTTCGGAGAAAAACGGGAATTGGGATTTGTTTTTGGTTCAGTTGAAGCAATAGATATTCTGATATCCGGACTCTTGATTTCTAAGTTTAAGTCTAAACCAAATCTTTTAGATGATGCCTCAAGTAATAACGGCATTGTGATAGTATTATTGCACCTGCCATTACGGCGACAAAGACATCAAGCGGATAAACCTCATTTATCACGACTGCCAGGGCCGTACCCGCTGCCGGGGGGTGTTCAACGTCCAAAGCTGCCATAACGAACACAGCAATTCCAACTACGAGGGGATACTCAATAAAATATGGCAGAGGAGCAAAATAGAATATCGTTCCCAATACCAAGCCAACCAAATGGCCGCCAATAACGTTTCTTGTTTGTGCGGAGATATCTTTGGGCATTGCGAATACTATAAAAGCCGTGGCGCCCATTGCGCTGATTGCGACCATTCTGTCCTTACCCAGAACGAGAACGAGGATAAACAGAGCAATGCCGGCCAATGAGCTTTGCAGGAAGTAATATTGCCAAAGCTTTCTGAATTTATCGACTATTGAGGTATGCAGTTTTATATTTGGCTGTGCCATTGCAAAATAGGATTTTCTTTAATGTCCGGCGGTCCTGATTGTAAATACAAGAACGGCGAGGAATAGGTAATAACATCCATCCTCGCCGGGTTTGTGAAATCCGTTCGGGCTTTTAGCCAGGCCCTCCCTGGCCGGGCCACGCAATTTATTTTTTTATCATATAATGCTTTTATATCCCGTATTTTAAGATGTTTTTTGCAGCCCCTCGGATTATATCCTCACTATCAAGCTTGCCTGACAATAAAAGCTCTCTCGCCTCCTGGACTCGCAGGTCGTCCGTTTTCGGCGGTTGCATCGCCTTATCGACAAGAGAAGCATAATTTACCTGAATCGATACATCCACATCATTACCTCGAAGCGCCCCCGGAGGATTCGGCTGCCCGGTTGATGATCCGGATTCAATCAATGGTTGATTATTTGATCCTATTTGTTCTATCATAACCCTATAACGTTCCTAAAATTCTTTATCTACGATTCTTCTCGCAGGTTTTAGATGAAACTTTAGCTGTTTTTTGCTGAATTTTCATTTTTTTCTAAAGTTAATACCTTATTTAGACGAAATACTGCTTTTAAAGAACCTTTTTTAGTTTTCAGCCGGAACCTCAACTAAAACGTCCCTGCCACTTCATAACTAATAAACTTGATAAACTCAAGCGGACTGACAGCCGCCAATTTTTCATGCAAAGGTGCAAAACCCGATCTCTTCTCGGATTTAAAATAGCTCTTGATGCGTTTTTCAGTCGTTTTATCGGCGCTGTCCCAAACCTGCTCAAGAGCCCATAGTAACTGCCCATCTCTCAGGTCCAGAAGCTTCAAACGCAGTCCAACCGCCATATGAGGATAGGGCCTGTATTCCATAACAGTCCCAAGCAGCACCCCATCACACTTTAACGTCTCACGGATTGCCAATAACTGTTCAAGGGTAAAGGTCGAGCCCTGCTGAAGTTGCAGACTTCGCCACGAAGGATCATTCTGACGGACTAAAGTTAAGCCAAAAACCTGCTTCTTCTGCAATGCCTGGAAAAGCGATCCGGTAACATCGTAAGAAATCTCGGGATAACTCGAATCGTTATCCAGCTCAACAATAGCAACCCTTCCAATGGTAGCCAGTTTCTTGTTTGGATTTAGATAAAAGTGATTGGCTGCCTTTGAAGAGGCACTATGGGTGCGGCAGCCGGACAAAAGGACCGCCGACAAAAGCAATATTGTGCCCCATGATTTGCGGCTTGCAGCTCGCAAGCTTTGCCTTGAATAACGGGCTCCAGACGATGAGTTATGAGTCAAAAGATACGATAATACCGTTGCCGGGCTGTTCATTCGATTCACCTAATATTTATCGTTTTCTGCTATTAAGGCCGGTCAGGCTTATTCAGCGATGCGACGGCTGAGCCTACAGCTCCCGTATTCTCTGCCCTGGCCGATTCTGCAGTGACCTGTCCGCCGAGAACTTTCAGTATCCGAAGCAGCGTTTCCAACTGGGCTGTTTCGGCATTACGCATTTCATTACGGAAGCCGAGGATGTCGGCTTTCCAATTGTTCAATTCAACGCGCATCTCG
>JBARRE010000563.1:0-8401 GCA_049644065.1 Sedimentisphaerales bacterium
GGATATGCGATTTATGCAAATAGAGTGATCGTGTTGATTAATATTTTAGGAAAGAAAGGTATCAAATGGAACTTAAAGGAAGTCAAACGGAAAAGAATTTGTTAGCTGCTTTCGCGGGTGAATCACAGGCAAGGAACAGGTATACGTATTTTGCCAGCCAGGCGAGGAAAGAAGGTTATATCCAGATTTCGGCGATTTTTGAAGAGACTGCCAATCAGGAGAAAGAGCACGCCAAGCGGGAATTCAAATTTCTCAAGGGCGGCGAGGTAGAGGTCAAGGCCGCATTTCCCGCCGGCATCATCGGTACAACCGTCGAGAACTTAAAGGCAGCCGCCGCCGGCGAGCATTACGAAACAACCCAGATGTATCCCGACTTCGCAGAAGTTGCCGAAGAAGAGGGATTTGATGAAATCGCTAAGGTATTCAGTAACATTGCGGTAGCTGAAAAGTACCACGAGGAGCGATATCTTGCGCTGGCGAAGAATATCACGGATGGCGTTGTATTCAAGCGTGAAAAACCGGTTCGCTGGGTGTGCAGGAATTGCGGTTACGTCCACGAAGGGCCGGAAGCCCCGGATGTCTGTCCGGCATGCGCTCATCCACAAAATTACTACGAACTGGAGGCCGCCAACTATTAAAACAATTAGTAAGGAGTTGGAAAATGAGAAATTCAATTAAAAAACGGATTGTAACAGTCAGTATCATAGCAGTCGTGGCGATTCTTGCCTCGATTGCGTATTCGCATTGCCAAATCCCGTGCGGTATATACGACGATGAGGCCCGCTTCGGTGATATTGCCGAGCACATCACGACAATCGAAAAATCCATGAAGGAAATCGAGAGACTCTCGACAGAGGCAAAACCGAACATGAATCAGATCGTCCGTTGGGTAAACAACAAGGAACTTCATGCCGACGAACTCAGCGAAATAGTCACATACTATTTCATGGCTCAGCGTGTGAAGCTGCCGGCGGAAGGCAACACCACAGCACAAAATGAATATGTCAAAAAGCTAACCCTGCTTCATCAGATGCTTGTCTACTCGATGAAGGCCAAACAAACGACGGACCTGGCGAATGTTGAGAAGCTCAAATCTTCGCTGAATGAGTTTCACAAGGCGTATTTCGGCGAAAGCGGGTAAAGGTCAGGTCCGGATCAAGAAAAGAGGTGGAATATGACAGAGGCGAAAAATACCATCACAATTAGTGGAAATCCGATGGCGCTGGTGGGCAGCGGGCCAGGTGTCGGTGAACCGGCGCCGGATTTCGAGGCTGTAGCCAATGACATGTCGTCTTTCAAGCTCTCTCAACTCCAGGGGAAAGTGCTTGTCATTTGCTCTGTAGGGTCGCTTGACACATCAGTTTGCGATACCGAAGTACGTAAATTCAACGAGCAGGCAACATCGCTTGGCGACGATGTGGCCGTGCTGGTCATTAGTATGGATCTGCCGTTTACCCAAATGCGGTGGTGCGGGGCGGCGGGCGTCAAGAACGTCCAGACCCTCTCAGACCACAACAAGGCGGATTTCGGCAACGCGTACGGCGTCCTGATAAAAGAGCTGAGACTTCTGGCCCGGACTGTATTTGTTGTAGACAAAAAGGGCGTGATTCGTTACATAGAAGTCGTTGACGAGCTATCAAACGAACCTGACTATGAAGCAGCGCTGAAAGCAGCAAAGGAAGCAAGAAAATGAGGCAGCTCAAGCCAAACGTATATGCAGTCGGGGCTATCGACTGGGATGCAAGATTGTTCGACCGGCTGATTCCGCTGCCGGACGGTACAAGCTATAACTCGTACCTCGTACGCGGAAGTGAAAAGACTGCATTGATTGACACGGTCGATCCGACGAAGACGGATATCTTGCTCGGAAATATTGTCTGTGCCGGTGTAGACAAGCTTGACTACATTGTGGCAAATCATGCCGAGCAGGACCATTCAGGGTCTCTGCCCGATGTGCTGCTGCTGTATCCGGATGCAAAGGTGGTGACGAATCCGAAGTGTAAAGAAATGCTGAAAGATTTGCTCGGCATCGAGGATGAAAAATTTGTCGCCGTCGAGGACGGGCAGGAACTCTCATTGGGCGACAAGACGCTAAAGTTTATCTATACCCCGTGGGTTCACTGGCCGGAAACGATGAGCACATACCTTCCGGAAGAGAAAATACTTTTCTCCTGCGATTTCTTTGGTGCGCATCTTGCTACGAGCAGTCTGTTTGTTGACGATGAGGCAACTGTATATGAATCGGCCAAACGGTACTATGCTGAGATTATGATGCCGTTCAGGAGGCAAGTCAACTCCAATCTCGCAAAGCTCGACAGCCTCGACGTGGATATGATTGCTCCAAGTCACGGGTCCGTACACGACAGGCCTGAGTTTATAATTGATGCTTATAAAGACTGGGCCTCCGACAATGTTAAGAACGAAGTTGTCGTCGCTTATGTTTCGATGCACGGCAGCACGGGCAAAATGATTACGTATTTTGTCGAGGCCCTGATCGAAAGCGGCATTAAGGTAAGACAGTTCGAGCTCGCGACGGTCGATATCGGCAAACTGGCGATGGCCCTTGTCGATGCGGCGACTGTCGTGATAGGTTCACCGACGGTTCTGGTCGGGCCTCATCCCTGTGCGGCTTATGCAGCGTTTCTGGCCAACGCTCTTCGGCCCAGGACCAGGTTTGTTTCGATCATCGGCTCCTACGGCTGGGGCGGCAAAATGGTCGAGCAGTTGACAGCGATGATGCCAAATATCAAAGCTGAGATTCTTGAGCCAGTGCTGGCGAAAGGCGAGCCGAAGGAGGCCGATTATGCCGCCCTGGACAAACTCGCCGACGAAATTCTGGCCAAACACAAAGAAAACGGAATAGTGAATTAGAATCCTCAAATTATGAAAGGTATTGATTATGGCAGAGAAACTACAAATCTACAAATGCAAGATGTGTGGTAATATTGTCGAAGTGCTTCACGGAGGTATCGGT
The DNA here is from genome assembly GCA_049644065.1 of Sedimentisphaerales bacterium. Taxonomy (GTDB): domain Bacteria; phylum Planctomycetota; class Phycisphaerae; order Sedimentisphaerales; family Anaerobacaceae; genus JAFGPJ01. The sequence continues at coordinate 2,975 of JBARRE010000563.1, forward strand.
GAGCTGGTCTGTTGCGGTGAACCGATGGAACTGCTCGACGAAAAAACCGCCGACGCCACCACGGAAAAGCACGTCCCGGTAATCGAGAAGATCGACGACGGCTACAAGGTCAAGGTCGGTTCCGTGCCGCATCCGATGACGGAAGAGCATTTAATCGAGTGGATTGAGCTGTTAGCCGACGGCAAAGCTTACAGACAGTTTCTGGAGCCGGGAGCCGCACCGGAAGCGACATTCCATATTGAAGGAAACTCGGTTAGCGCAAGAGAGCACTGCAATATCCATGGATTATGGAAGGGATAGAAAATGATCAGCAAAAAAATGGTAAAAGCTTTGAATGAGCAAGTGAATGCCGAGTTGTTTTCTGCTTACCTGTACCTGTCGATGGAAGCCTATTTCAAATCCATGAATTTGAATGGTTTTGCCAACTGGATGAGAGTGCAGACGCAGGAAGAAGTCGCACACGCGATGAAGATTTATGAATTCATCAATGAGCGGGGCGGCCGAATCACGCTAAAGGCTATCGATGGGCCCGAGACAAAATGGGATTCACCGCTGGCAGTATTCAAGGCCGTTTACGAACATGAGCAGAAAGTGACAGGCTTGATTAACGATCTGGTTGATTTGGCGATTGAAGAAAAAGACCACGCAACCAACACCTTTTTGCAGTGGTTTGTCAATGAGCAAGTCGAGGAAGAGTCATCCGCTGATGAGATGGTCCACCAACTCAAAATGATGGAGAAAGCACCGGGTGGAATGTTTATGCTCGACCGCGAGTTGGCCCAGAGAGTCTTTACACCGCCGGTAGCTGAAGGAGCTTGACAATGGTCATTACTTATACTGCGGATGAAATCTTTGAAATGGCCGAGGAGTCCGAAAGAAACGCAGCAGAGTTCTATCGTGAAGCAGCCGAAAGATGTTCGAACGAAGATACCAAGAAGTTGCTGCTCGATATGTCTGCAACAGAGAATGAACACCTCAAAACATTTCAGAATATGAGAGAAAAGCTTGCCGCAGAAGAAGGATTGTCAATTTTCGATCCTCTTGGCCGTTCCACGATGTTTCTACAGGCTATGGCTGACGCTCGTACCTGGGAAGGCAGGATAAGTCCGATGCAGGATCTCTCCGGCAATGAAACTGCAAAGGAAATTATCGAGATTGCCCTGGAAGCTGAAAAGGAGATGGTTGTTTTTTATGTCGGCTTAAAGGACTTGGTATATTTCAAGGCAGGCAAGGACAAGGTAGAAGATATTATCATCGAAGAACTCGAACATATTAGTGCTTTACTCAAAAAGTTAAAATCTCTCGGGTAACTGACAAGACTCCATTCTAAACTGAGAGTTTAACGGTCTTACCAGCGGATTATATCTTTATGAGCAAGCTGAATTAGAACATAGAGCTTTTACGCCACAGGCAAAATGAAGGAGAAAAATAATGGGTATGCCTTTTAACGCTGACGAAGTTTTTGAGATGGCCGAACAGATTGAAAGAAACGGAGGCAAATTCTATCGTGCCGCTGCAGAGAAGTTTCCGGCGGTGAGCGATATCTTTCTCGGCCTTGCTGAGATGGAAGACGAGCACCTGAAGACTTTTGCAGATATGCGGACGGAGCTTTCCGGAACAGAAGTTGAAGAACTAATTTTCGATCCAGATGGACAGGCACAGATGTATCTGCGCGTCATGGCCGACGGTCATGTTTTTGATGTCAAGGCCGATCCTGTCGAACAGTTGGCCACCAGGAATACGCCCGAAGACGTCTTGAAAATGGCAATTGGTGTTGAAAGGGACTCGATCGCTTTTTATGTCGGCCTGAAAGAGGCAGTCTCCCGCAAAGCGGGTAAAGATAAGGTTGAGGCCATCATCAAAGAAGAAATGGGCCATATCGTTACTTTGAATGAGAAACTGCAGGATTTAACGTAGCTAAGGCGCAGAAGCTAATTGATCTTATTGTTCAGGCTGTTTGATGCCGTAATTGGCAGCCCGGGAAGGCAACATAATGACCGTTACATTTAATGCTTTTGAAGTATTTGAAATCGCCGAGCAAATCGAACGAAACGGTACAAACTTTTATATCAGGGCCGCAGAACTTTTTGACGATCCCAACACCTGCCAAATGTTTCTCAGGCTGGCGGAATTGGAGAAGGAGCACGAACTGACTTTTGCCCAAATGAAACAGCAGCTTTCGGAACAAAGTCGGCAGGCAGGCACTTCTGAACCTGATAATTTACTGCCCGATCCAAGGGTAATGGCCGGCCTTGCCGTCTTCGGAATCAGGTCGGATCCCGCCGGGGAGCTGCGCGGCAGGCAAGACAGAACAGATGTTTTGCGAAGAGCGGTGGAGAAGGAAAAAGACTCGATCGTATTCTACCACGGCTTGAAGGAATTTGTCCCTGCCGGAGCCGACAAAGACAAGATCGATGACATAATTAAAGAAGAAATGAGGCATATTGTGATCCTCGACCAATCATTGAAAGAAAATGAGTAGCCCAATCGGTTCAGGAAAACACGGATGTTAGACTTGGAATCATTGTACAAACTAAGCTATCCTATGTGCATAATCTGCTCGAAGAAGGGCGGCAGATTCGATGGGTGTATTGTCAATACAGTATTTCAGATTGTGCCCGAGCCGCCGATGGTTGCGGTAAGCGTTAATAACGAATGTCTGACTCATGAGTATATTACAGACAGCAGGGCTTTCACGATATCTGTTTTGGCGGAGCGCACGCCATTGGAGTTCATCCGCAAATGGGGCTTCAAATCCGGCAGAGATATAGACAAATTCGAGCAGGTAAAATACAAAACAGGCCAAACCGGCATACCGATTGTGCTGGATCACGCTGCGAGTTTTATCGAAGCAGAAGTGGTCGAGGCGATTGACGCCAAAACACATACGCTCTTTATCGGTAGGATCATAGCGTGTGAAACGATCGACGAGCAAAAAGTACCGATGACTTATACGTATTACCGGGATGTAAAAGGTGGTAAAACGCCGAGGACTGCGGCGACTTATATAGCAAAGAAGAAACCAACAGAAACATTAAAACAAGGAGCTAAAAACATGAAAAAGTACAAGTGTCTCATGTGCGGCTACATTTACGATCCGGCGGTCGGCGACCCTGACAGTGACATTGAACCAGGTACGGCTTTTGCAGCTTTACCGGATGATTGGGTTTGTCCGGATTGCGGCGTGGGTAAAGACGAATTCGAGCTGATCGAAGATTAACCGCTGCCGCATACCGGCGGTGTCCGCAGCTTGACACCGTACAATAATAAGGCGATTGTTATGAAGGAAATCAAACCTTCGGTACAAAACGGAGATGAGTTTTGCGCAGAAACCGCGGCCGGACCCAGCGCATTTGTTGTTTTCGGAGCATCCGGCGACCTGACTCACAGAAAACTGCTGGTCAGCATGTTCAAGCTCTTTACCGAGAACCTCCTGAGCGGCAGATTTTATCTTTTGGGCTGCGGCCGGAAAAAATTCTCGGACGAAGATTTCCGCAGTAAAACCGAGAAGTCAATTCGGGAAAGCTCCGACTTTTTATCTTCGAAACAATTAGATGATTTCGTTAGCAGGATGTATTACATAGACGGTGACTATGACGATGCGAGCTTGTACGAACGTATCGCTTCGAGAGTCACAGAGTTAAACCAAAAACACGATGTCGATGGAAATCTCGTTCTTTACCTGGCCGTTCCTCCTTTCCTGTACACTACGATTGTCGAGCATCTCGGATCTGCAGGGCTGGCCTGCACAAAAGCACCCGGCACGGAGGAACAGGTCAAGTTAGTCATTGAAAAACCTTTCGGCAGGGACCTCCAGAGTGCGGTGGACTTAAACAATTGTATAAGCCGCTGCTTCAGGGAATCTCAGATATATCGAATCGACCATTATCTCGGCAAGGAAACCGTACAGAATATCCTGATGCTGCGGTTCGCCAATGCCATCTTCGAGCCGGTCTGGAATCGAAATTACATCGATAACGTCCAAATCACAATTGCCGAAACTGATGGAGTGCAGCACAGGGCGGGTTATTACGACACGTCCGGCGCTATTCGTGACATGTTCCAGAACCATATGCTTCAGATGGTCACTTTAGTAGCGATGGAACCGCCCATATCATTCGAGGCGGACCGTATTCGTGACGAGAAAGTCAGACTGCTGCGGTCGATCCGGCCGTTCGAGATAAAGAAGCTGGACGAATTTTGGGTGCGAGGACAATATGGCCCCGGCTCAATCCATGGCAAAGAAGTCAAAGGCTATTTGGAAGAAGAAGGAGTCAGCCCGGATTCGAAAACGGAAACATTTATCGCGGCCAAACTGTACATTGACAACTGGAGATGGCAGGGGGTTCCTTTTTATCTTCGAACCGGCAAGAGACTTGCGGTGAAAGATACGGAGATCGCGATTACTTTCAAGAAGCTGCCCTATTCGATGTTTTCTTCAATCGGTCTTAACGAACTGCCGCCAAATGTCCTCGTGCTTAAAATCCAGCCGGAAGAAGGAATATCGCTGAGGTTTCAGGCCAAAAGGCCCGGCTCTAAAATTTGTATGAGTACCCTCAATATGAACTTCAGTTACAAAAGCGTCTTTTTAGTTGACCTGCCCGAGGCGTATCAGAGATTGCTTCTCGATTGTATGGTTGGGGACCAGACACTTTTTACACGACAGGATGATATCGAAATCTCCTGGCAGCTTTTGACGCCGCTGTTGCAGGCCTGCGAACAGGATGATTCGGCGCCTTATATTTATCCCGCCGGCAGCGAAAGTTTCGCGGAAGCCGACGCTCTGTTAGAAAACGACGGCCGGCAGTGGCGAAGACTTCTCGCAAAGTCGATGTACGATACTTATCAATGAAATCAGGAGCAACTCAAAATGTCCGACCAAAACACAAAAGGCCGAACATCCTATGACATCTCAATCGTAAGGCCTCAGATGAATCATGACGATTTCGAAATGAGAGGCCGGGACATGGAGCCGGCAAGACTAAAAGCCATCAAAAAAGGACTGCTGACGCTGCATACTCTGGAGCTTATGGCCATAACCATCTACAGGTTTCAAATCACAAGCGAAAATTGCCAATTTAATCGCCAGTTGATAGCGGCGATGTGTAACGAGATGACTCATTACCAGGATTTTCAGGTCAAGCTCTATGAATTCGGCTTCAAACCCAGACTAACCAGGGGGGCGTTCTGGGGCGTCGGTTTCGTGTTCGGTTTCGGTTCCCTGCTGTTAGGCAGAAAGGCAATTCTCAAAACAGGAATATGGGTCGAATCAAAAGCGGTCCGGCATTATGCCGAGCTTCTCGATACCATTGACTGGGACGAAGATACGCGAAAGATAATTGAAAAAGACCAGGCTGACGAAAACGGTCATATCAACAAATGGAAAACGCTGCTGGAATCAGAGGTAAGCCAATAAGAAGATGGAAC
>JBARRE010000564.1:0-9637 GCA_049644065.1 Sedimentisphaerales bacterium
AATGAGGCTCGACAAATACCCGTTGAGCAATTACATCAGGAATGCAGCAACAGGGTGGACGCTTTACTGAATGCACGACAGTACCCGATGTCGGGTCCCGATAAGCAACGGTTGCTTCGCGAGGTGATGGATGAGGTTTTTGGCTTTGGTCCTTTGGAGGTGTTTCTGCGCGATCCACACGTCAGCGATATCCTGGTAAACGGCCCGGATCAGATTTATATAGAAAAACACGGGCAGCTTCAACATACAAAGGTCTCTTTTAGGGATGAAAAACACCTGATGCGAATTATCAACCGGATCGGCGGGAATGTGGGACGCCGGATCGATGAAAGTTCGCCGATGCTCGATGCTCGCTTACCGGACGGTTCTCGTGTCAATGCTATTATCCCCCCTCTTGCCCTTGATGGACCTGCCTTGAGTGTTCGACGTTTTGGTGTCAGCCCGATTGACATCCACCGATTACTCGAAATAGATACGTTGACAGAAGATATGGCCTTCTTTTTGAGGGCCTGCGTGAAAGCTAAGATGAACATTCTAATATCAGGTGGGACCGGAACAGGCAAAACTACCTTGCTTAATGCGTTATCGCGATGGATTCCTGCCGGAGAGCGTGTAGTAACTATAGAAGACGCCGCAGAATTACAAATTCAACGTGAACACGTTGTGAGGCTGGAAACCAGGCCGCCTAACATTGAGGGCAAGGGTCAAATTACTCAACGTGACCTGGTACGGAATACTCTGCGTATGCGCCCAGATCGGATCATTGTCGGCGAAGTTCGTGGTGCCGAGACCATAGACATGCTGCAGGCGATGAATACAGGGCACGAAGGTTCAATGACTACAGTGCACTCTAACAGTCCCAGGGATGCCCTAAGCCGACTTGAGAATATGGTGAGTATGGCCGGGCTTAACTTTCCTATACGTTCGATCCGAGAACAATTGAGTTCCGCACTGGACGTAATGATTCATTTGGGACGCTTGGTTGGCGGACGCCGAAAAATCGTAAAGATCGTTGAAATAACATCGATGGAGGGCGACACGATTTGCCTTCACGATATTTTCCAATTCAATCAGACCGGTGTTGATGATGAAGGTCACGCCTGCGGACAGTTCGAAGCTTGTGGTGTTCGCCCGCTGCTGCTAAACCGACTAAAAGCGCAAGGTGTAGAAGTGCCGCTCGATTTATTCAAACGCAGAGTTCTTGATAAAACCAGCACAAACTCTAATAAATAATGAATTTTCCCTGAAAAGATAGTCGATACCATTACATGAGACTAAATGAATTGCATTATAAAGGTGAATATACAACATGTTTTTGATCTATGTTTCCTAAACAAAATAATGTTTCGTGATTTAAGTAACGTAACGTAGGATTAGATATTTATGAGCCAACAGCAATTGATAAATATTATCGCTATGGTAGCGATCTTCGGATTGGTTTTTTCTGTCTGGTGTATCTGTGTTTTTCTTTGGTTCGGGCAATATCTTAGCCGTTTGCAGTCAGTGCAAAAGAGATTGGGTATTGTTAAGAAGGATACCGATGAGTCTAAAACTTTGCGGCTTTGGCGCGAGAGACAACGAGAAATTACAGGTGATAGTGTACTGGAAAAACTGACTTTGCAGGAACGCATGGAAAGGTTAAGGGACGCTGCCGGGTGGCATGCACCAGCACAAATGGTCATTCTGGGCGTGGTCGGGACAGCCATGTTGAGTTTTGTAGTAACATATCTCTTAGGTGGCGGGCCCATGTTGGGACTTGGTATTTCCGTTGCGATAGTGGTCGTGTTTTGGAGCTACACGAAGAGCTGCATTTCGAAACGTGAAGCTTTATTTGAGAGACAACTTTTGGACGGGTTAGGCATTGCTGCCCGTGCCCTTCGTGCCGGACATCCGTTATTGGGTGCCTTTCAATTGATTTCAGAAGAAATCGATGAGCCCATAGGGGACATTTTTTTTCGAATCTGTCATGAACAACTGCTTGGTTTAGACCTGGCAGAATCCATTCTCAAGGTGGCACGAACCACCTACAATCCTGAGTTGAAGCTTTTCGCCACGGCGGTTTCCATACAATTACGAAGCGGAGGAAATCTGGCTGACTTGATGGACAGTTTGGCAAATGTAATCCGGGCGCGAATGAGATTAAACCGACGGGTTCGTGTTTTGACATCGGCGACGAATCTTAGCAAAAGGATATTAATCGCGCTGCCCATACTCCTGTTTTTCTGGCTAAGTATTTCTAGTCCTAAATACATGGAGTTATTCTATACAACAACGGCTGGAAAATTTATGATAATGGTGATGGTAGTGATGATCCTACTTGGCGCATGGGTAATGAATCGAATTGCTGTGCTGCGTTTCTAAGCTGTAAAAGAACTTATTGACGTTACCGGGTACCACGAATAATGGATGCTATAGTAGATAAAATAATAATCCCTGGACTGACGTTCCTGTCTATAACTTCGATTGGCATCTCAATCCTTTTGTCAAAACTGAGGAAGAGAAAGACGCTGGAGACCAGACTGCGGGAGGGTGCCTGGACAGGAACGGACACGGGGGCTTCTCGCGAAGATAAGTCAGGTTTGCTGCAATTTCTTGAAAAAATCGGCAATCTTGCTTCTCATGGAAAGGCAAGCACGAACCTCTGGGAACAGCTTTTCCGAGCTGGTTATTACAGTAAAGCTGCACCTGCAATGTACACAGGAATTAAAATGTTGCTGTTTGTTTGTGGACTTGTCGGTACTGCAATATTAGTTGTGCCCACGGAAGTTCATATTACTACTAAAATGACTTATGTTTTTCTGGGGGGTATCTTACTTTTTTTTATTCCTAATATCATATTATCGATACGATTGAAAGAACGTCACGATGAGATCAACCGACACTTGCCGGAAGCCATTGACTTGCTTGAGATATGTGTCTCTTCAGGAATAGGGCTGAGTATGGCCTGGAATATTGTTACTGATGAAATCAAAAATGTCAGTCCTACTTTAGCCGGAGCGATGGCTCTAACTAACTTTGAGATTCACCTTGGAGTTAGCCGTGTAGAGGCGATGCGGCACATGGCAGACCGCACAGGTGTGGACAAACTGTCTTCTCTATCAGCCGTACTGGTCCAGACTGAACGATTCGGTACCAGCATTGCTACTACGCTGCAAGTGTTTGCTGAATCTATGCGAGAAGAACGATACTTTACAGCGGAAGAACAGGCCGAAAAGATAGCAGTGAAGTTGATTATACCCATGGTGCTGTTTATTTTCCCGGCAGTATTCATCGTAACAGCTGGACCGGCTGTCGTGACGATATATGATATGATTAAAACATATTGAGATTAAACAAAAAACCTAAATTAAGGAGAATATTCTATGAAACTGAGTATGATTACGATGATAGTTCTGTTTTGCATTTTGACAGTTGGGTGCCAGGAGGATATGGAGGAAGGTCCAAATAAGCACCGTGTAAACAGCCAGCTTATAAAATCTTATAATGATATTGCAATGCAGAATGCGATCGTCTCTCAACATACTCTGTTCCCATATCATTTTGTCACAAATGGGGCAGAGCTTAACGAACTTGGTCAAAAAGATCTTGCGGCGTTGACAAGCCACTTTATTAAACACCCTGGACATTTGAATATTCGAAGGCATATCTCTACTGCAGATCTTTACGAAGCTCGGGTAAACATGGTCCATGAAAGACTGCAGGAAGCAGGTATTGATATGGAACGTATTAGTATTTCAGATGATATGCCTGGAGGTTCGGGTGTAGCTTCGGAAAGGGTCTTGATTATTTTGGAGCAAGAGTCTCAAGGTGCTTCCACGGCAACATCAACCACGTTTAGTTCTGGGGGCAATTGATGACAGATATCCACTCGGGAAGAGTAGTTATAGTAATATCACTTTGCATGGTGGGTTTTCTTTGCATTCTCTGCATTGGCGGCTGCTCAGAATCCGCCGCTTCCGGCACTAATACAGACTGGGTTATGGATAAGTCGGAGCTTGAGTTTCAATCACAATCCAATAATCCCCCCACTGCAAAAACACTTTGTGCCATGGCTGATATTCTTGCTACACAGGGCAGGGATTCGGAATGTGAATATGTGTTGAAAAGAATTATACAAGACAATCCAAAATTCCTTCCTGCTTACAACAGCCTTGCGGAACTGCAAATGCGTCAAGGTCACACAAACACAGCAATAGAAACGCTCCGGCACGCCCTTGACATCAATCCTGAGGATACTGTGCTGTTGAACAATCTGGGTATGTGCTGGATAGTCCGGCGCGATTACGAAAACGCTCTGAAGATGTTTACCAAGGCCGCAGGAATAATGCCCGAAAATGTGAAATACAGGGCTAACATGGCTGTTGCACTGGGCCTGATGGGCCGCGATGAAGAATCACTCTCTCTGTTCAAGCATGTACTACCTGAAGATCAGGCAAATCATAATTTGAGTGTGCTGCAGGAAGCGAGGGAGCAGGCAAAACCAGTTCCCACCACGAGATCCCAAACTTCTACTTTATAATAGGTCACAAAATAGAATCTCTATATTATCCAAGCGTATTCAATGGCTAAAAGCCAAGGTGTCCTTTGTGTAAACATTTGGAAAACAGATGGCTGTATTTTTTATAGGGACTTGGTAATGAGACGCATCCGTAAAAGAGTTATCCGATTCGCTGCTGCTCGCCTGGTGATAGTATTTCGTGTCGTGTGTTTAGCGGTAATCCTGTCCCAGCCTGCCTTGACAGCGGAGCGTTCCGGCAGTCAAACTCGAACGAAACAGACTCGGGGTGCCGGCAATCCGCTGATCGAGCTTGGCCGGTTTCCTCCCGATTTCGAGCTGCCCAAATTGACCTTTAGTACCGATGCAGCCGGGAAACCTATCGGCCTTTCGAGGGAAAAAGCCCGTTTGCTTAATCATGTCCAGCTACACGTGACCTCCTTTCACGTCCCGTGCAGCGGACATTGAAAGATTGTACGCGTCGTACAATGATCATATCGAGTTCCTGATTGTTTATATTCGTGAAGCCCACCCCAACTTGTTAACGGAGGGTAATGAAACAGGCATCGTTGGCAGGCCCAAAAACCTTGATGAGCGGGTCATCCTCGCGACCGAATGTGTCGCTGAATATAAGTTCACCGTCCCGATGGTCATCGATGGCATGGAGGGCAAGGTCAATAGCGACTATAAAACTGCTCCTGTCCGCGTCACTATCACCGATATAGACGGCAAGGTTGCCTTTTACGCAGGCCGGGGACCAAGGGACTTCAGAATTCCTCCTGTGGAAAGGACACTGAAGAAGCTTATCGCTAACGGGGGCCACATGCCGTCGCCACCGGCACTACAGTGGGGTCGGCCGGTCAGCGGCCTGCGCTGCGGGCTAAGTTTTGATCTGGAGAACCTAATCATCGGTGAAGGAATTGCCGTCCAGTTGAAGTTTGAAAACACCACGGATGAACCCGTTGACTTTTATTATCGACCCACCGACGCCATCAAATGCTTTGTCATCAATAATGACAGAGGACAAACTTTGAAGATAGAGGCCTCCGGCGCAGGCCGCCAGTCTCGTAAACGCAACCGGGACGATAGTACGATAGAAAGAATCGAACCTGGACAAAGTTTTAAAACTGAAATCGAAAGTAAAATTGTTCTTGATTCGGGCCATGAGGGGGCAATTGCCGGCCAGTTCCACGCCGTCTACCACCTTGACATGAATGACCAAACGCTGGCTCAAATCGAACCGGCTCATACAGAACCCATCTGGACCGGGAAGATCAGTTCCGGTACGTTTACCTTCAGCGCGACCTTGCCCCAACAAGAAGGCTGCATAGACTGTCACAGCGGCTCAGATTATCACCACGCGAAGTTGCAGGACTGCACAGTCTGCCATGTCGGAGAAGTGGGCAACGATAACTTCGGCAACAAGGAAGAGTCGTGTGCCCACTGCCATCCTCGGGACGGCGTGTATGGTCGCAGACAAATCCTTGGGCCGGACGGAGAGTTCGACATGGCATCCAGGCACATTTCCAGCACGATCGAGGACAAAGATTGCCTCTTATGCCATGACAACAGCCGGCATCGCAATGGCATTGTAAGTCTAATCGATCCGGATTCCAGCGGAACGAAACCATGGATGGGCAGCCGGACAGGATTTTGTATGACCTGCCACGATGGTGATCCGCCTGTTAATGTATCATTCCCGGCAAAATCTGTCGGATCAGGTTACGATAAATCGAAGTTCCCTGTTTCAACTGATGCTCTGAACGGACAAGATTGCAGTGGTTGTCATAATACCCATGATTCATCGTACCCGTCGCTGCTGAAAGATATACACCATCCTTGAAAAGAACCGATGGAGCGAATATTCTCGGCGATTGTACCTTTTGCCGTCTGTAAAATCTTATTTCGAGTCGAAATTTCGGGTAATTCTATTCCTCTCTATAAAACCTGGCCTCAAGAATCCCATCGAAAAAAGATAGCAGCTTTGTGGATGAATGTTGTTTTTTCTTTTGTTACGGATATATGTAGATTATACTTATATGAATCGGAACTAATACAAAACTAAAATCGTTATTCAGGATTTTTGGAGACAGGCGATGTCCTACGGGCGATTAGCAAGGTTTATGACAAATAAAAAGAGAATCGGAATCTCAGCGGCGACGTTTGCAGTGTTCTTGATTTTCGTTCAATCTATTTGTCTTTGCGCTCAGCCGCAGCAGACTCCCGTAGCGGGCGCCGGCCAGACTCAGGATGCCAACTCGGTTAGCGCGACTACTCCGGTCCCTCAGGACGCCCCGATTATCGATATGGCTGCTCAGCTCAATGACGAACAGCTCAAGGCTAAGAAAAAGCAAATCTCCGAATCGCAGGAACTAAGCGACGAGGTCAAAGCGAAAATCACTGATGCTTACGATAAGGCAATCGCTCAACTGAAATTGACGACTGACGTTGAAGCTAACAAACAGCAATATAGTCAGAGAAGGAAAGAAATACCAGATACTCTGTCAAAGATCAAAGAATTGCTGGCCGGGCAGACGACTGTTGCTCTGCCCGAGGCGGCGCCAGAAATCACATTGGTACAAGCCGATCAGGCTCTTACCGCCGCAAGATTGGCCCTTGAGGAAGCCAGGAAAAACGTAGCCACCTGGGAAAACGAGCCGAAGAAACGCGCCGAACGGCGTACTAAAATCCCTGAGGAAACGAATACCGCCAGGCAAAACCTTGAAGAAGTCAAAACCAAACTTGCGACTCCCGAGACAGAAGGTCAGAGAACCGAACTGACGCAGGCCAATCGAACACTGCTGCTTACTCAGCAGCGCACGCTGGAAAGTCAGATAGCCGCAAATACCGAAGAGCTGCTTTTCTATGATGCTGCCGGTGATTTGCTGTCGGCCAGAAGGGATTTAGCGGCCCGGCAATTGGCGGCGGCGGAAAAGATGGTTGAATTCTGGCAGCAAAAGGCCGGCGCCCTGCGGCAGAAAGAAGCCGAGGCTGCCAAGAAAGAGGCCATTCGCGCTAAAGAAGAGACTAAATACGACCACCCCGCGATTCAGGCGATTGCCGAAGAAAACGTCAAGCTCGCGGGAATCCAGACTGAACTGGGGGCCAAGGTCCAGACTGTCACGAAGTATTCCGAGGAGATTGACGCGAAGCTTGCCGCAGTGAAAAAGGGCTTTACCGAGTTGCGTGCCAAAGTCGAGACGGCCGGGAGAGTCACGGATACCATGGGAATGGTTTTGCTGGGCCAGCGCGAAAAGCTGCCGAACATAAGAGAGAACCTCCGGAAAATGCGAGGCCGACCATCGGAGATCTCGCTGACTCAGTTCCATGAAATGGAGCGTGACAGGCAATGGTCGGAACTCAGCGATCTTACAGATGAGATGGAAGCCATTCTTGCCCAGCTCGATTCTACCGTGGGCCAGGCGGAACGCGAGGCTATCCAGAAGCAGGCAACCAGCTACTTCGAGAGCCAGCGTAAGACGCTCAGGACGATTGCCGACCTCTATGGGGACTATTCCGCAAAGCTGGCGAACCTCGATACCAGGGAGCGTGAGTACGTGACCACGGTCCGGGAATATGCGGACTTCATCGATGCGAACATTCTTTGGGTCAAGAGCAGCCTGCCGTTGCGTTTATCCGACCTTCGCGAGAGCGTCTCTGCTTTGGGTTGGTTGTTTTCCGATAGAAACTGGCGTCAGGTTGCGGCTGTCCTGTGGGTGGATTTCAAGAGTAATATATCAATTTATCTGGCGTCCCTGCTGGTTGTCGTTTCTTTGGTCATACTTCATCCGAAAGCGCACATAGTCATCGAGGCTCTCAGCGAAAAAGTCCGTCAGGTTCAGACCGACAGTTTCCTGCATACGTTCAAGACGCTTGCGCTGACGGTTTTTCTGGCGGGGACGTGGCCTGTCGTTTTGTTCCTGTTGTGGTGGCGTCTTAGCGCGGCCGCAACGGACAACGACTTCTCGCAGGCGCTATCTTCAGGTTTGCTGGCGCTTGTGCCGGTTGTTTTCATGCTAAGTTTCCTGCGGCACTTTGCCATGCCCCATGGCCTGGCTCAGGACCACTTGCGGATGCATCAGGAGCCGCTGTCTTTTCTCCGGCGACTGCTCGGCTGGTACCTCGTGCTGGTGATTCCGATCACATTGATCGTCCAGATCACGCAGGTCCAGCAGAAGGACGAACTGTGGTATAACTCGGCGGGTCGTCTGTTCTTCATAGCGGAACTGATTTTGCTGGCGCTGCTGCAATTGCTGCTGCTGCGCCCCATCGGGCCATTGATTGGACCCTACCTCAAGCAGAGGCAGGGCGGTTGGCTGGAACGTCTGCGCTACCTCTGGTATCCGCTGAGTTTCATCCTGCCGGTGACGTTTGCGATTCTGGCCGGAATGGGCTATTTCTACGCGGCCATGCATCTTTTTGAGAAGCTGGTAGTCACAATCATCCTGATTCTGCTGGTGATCCTGATCAGAGCTATGTTCGTTCGCTGGCTGATGGTCGCTCAGCGCAAACTTGCCCTGCTTGAGCGGCAGAAACGCGAAGCTGCCGCACAGGAGACGCAAGAGCAGTTGGAATCTGCTTCTTCGGCAGAGCCGCCGCAGAACAAGCCTAAAGACGACGAAACCACAATATTTCAGATATCGAGGCAGACGCGGCGGCTTATCGATGCGCTGACGTTTCTGATTCCGTTGGGTGGAATCTGGTACGTCTGGAATGATGTCCTGCCGGCCCTGGGCGCCCTGGCTAAAATTGAACTGTGGAAAATGGGCGCCGATTATACCGTAACTCTTGGATCTCTGACGATGGCTATTGTCGTGGTTGTTTTTACGGTGATTGTAACACGAAATGTCCCCGGTTTGCTGGAAATCGTCATCTTGAGGCGGCTTCCGCTCGACCGCGGCGTCCGCTTCGCCATCATTACGCTTTTCCGCTATACGCTGGCCGTTGTCGGTACTGTACTGGCCTTCAGTAAGATCGGGATCGGCTGGTCGAAGGTCCAGTGGCTAATCGCCGCTATGACCGTCGGGCTTGGCTTCGGGCTGCAGGAAATCTTTGCCAACTTCGTCAGCGGTCTGATAATCCTCTTCGAACAGCCAATCCGCGTCGATGACGTGGTGACCATAGCGGATGTGACGGGAAAAG
>JBARRE010000565.1:0-6251 GCA_049644065.1 Sedimentisphaerales bacterium
AATTAGGGTCGTATAATCCGGCGATATAGACGGTTTCGTCGGCGCCTATTGCCGGCGAGGCGAAAATGGAGCCTCTCAGCACCTCACCCGGCCCCTTTGTTACAAAGCTCCATAACTCACTGCCATCCTGGGTCAGCGCGTAGAGAACGCCATTTTGCGAACCGACATAAATATTACCGTCTGTCGATACGGCCGGGGATGAGTAGATGAAGCCGTCAGTACTGTGTGTCCACTGCAAGTTGCCATTAATATCAATAGCAAAAAGTTTGCCATTCATGCCTCCGACATACAAAGTGCCATCGGGGCCTATGGTTGGCGAGCTTATGAGCGGCGAATTCGCATCATAACTCCAGATGAGTGAGCCATTGGGATCAAGCGCGTACAGTTTGCCATCTTCACAGGGAATGTACACTGTGTTATCGGCACCGACAGTAACGCTTGACGATACGGCCCTTGTGGTTTCGAACTCCCATTTGATACAGCCGGACTCCGGCCCGTTGCTGTCACTCAGACCGGTACGGGCGAAATCACCGCCGAGTGATTTCCATTTTGACTCAACCGTGTCACTATTACCAGCCGCAATTATAGCAGCTTGAATTGTCGAGTATTGGCTCGGTACAAGCAGCTCCGATGCGATAGCGGCACGAACGACTGATAACAAAATCATTATAAGAATTGCTTTTTTCATTATTTTCTCCTGCATGAACTCTTTTTTCCTCTTTGCCTTTGTTTTACATTATGCAAACTTGGCCGTGTCCGATATTATAGTTGGAACCGGCCCGGAATGCAATCCCCAAAAAAAATAAAATGCCCGGATGTTCCGTATTGTGATACGGGAGGCGGTTTTTTGTTGACAGAACAGGTATTTACTTATATTATATAGTTCTACGGACGAATAATAATGGTGAGTTATTGATTTTGTCCACATTTAATGGGCAAAAAACGCCCCAATAAGGGCGATTTGGAGGTCAGGGCCGCCTAAGATAATTCTTATCTGTGTGGCAGCCGAAGGTTTTTTGGTGAAACGAACGAAGTTTTTTGGAGATATTTTGATGTTAAAAGCAAAAACAGCCATAGTAATTTTGGCAATAGCATATCTTGGAGTTAGTACATGTTCCGCCCAAACCCTGGAGGAGAACTGGAATGACTTTCTGCATTATACGAAAATTGGCCGATTCGATATGGCTAAGGGGCATGCACAGGCAGTTCTGGCGGGTAATCCCGATCCTGTAAAGCTGCTCGAACTAAGCAGGGCCAATCAACAGGGTTACCAGATATTGGTCAGAGTCAATGATGTCGCGCCCGATGCCGAATTAGCTGATTTGAGCGGAAAGGTTCTTGCCATCATCGAGCAGGGCAGATTCATAGAGCGGACCGAGCCTCGAATTATCGCGGAGGAAGTAAGAAGGTTAAGCGGTACCGACCGCGGCTGGCTTACAGCAGTTAAGCGACTCCGTAACGCCGGCGAATACGCAATCCCGTTTATGCTGGATGCTATTGCCGATAGTTCCCGTGAAAATGAGCTGTCTTATATCGTTCGGGCACTCCCGCATATCGGCAGAGATGGGATAAGGCCGCTTGTCGCTGCTTTGCAGACTGACAACGTCACGCTCAAAGCCCAGATAATAATAGCTCTGGGCAAGATCGGCTATCCGCAATCACAGGCCCATTTGAAGTACATTATTGAGAATGATGATTCGTCCCAACTTCGTGCAATGGCTCAGGACAGCATCAGGCAAATCAATCCGGACATGCTGCAAGTTCCGGCCGCCCAGTTGTTCCAGGAGCTTGCCGAAAAATATTATTATCATGC
Organism: Sedimentisphaerales bacterium; assembly: GCA_049644065.1. Lineage (GTDB taxonomy): Bacteria > Planctomycetota > Phycisphaerae > Sedimentisphaerales > Anaerobacaceae > JAFGPJ01. The sequence continues at coordinate 1,814 of JBARRE010000565.1, forward strand.
CCAGTCGTTGGCGCCGGCTCAGGACGCCAGTTTTGCCAATGTCTGGTTCTGGGATTCTGATACCGGCAAGCTGGTTCGGGAAGAGGTTGATAAAAGTTATTTTAACGAGCTTATGGCAATGCGGACTTGCGAATGGGCGCTTAAGGCAGATGCCGGATTTGGCTCAGCCATCGGTCTTTGGATTGCCTCCTTTTTCAAGGCCGAGTCGACCGGCGTTGAAAAGATGCCGGCTTATTTCGGCGAACGTCACGCCGATGCGCTTGTTTACGCTACGACAGCGGGCGTTGAATATCTCCATCAGGCGCTTGCTCGTGCCGTCAAAGACAATAATGCTCACGTCGCACTTGGTGTAATCGAGGCGTTGGCAACGACCGCCGGTGAGAAGTCATTGCTCTATCAAATCGGCCCGAGTCAGCCGCTGCTTCAGGCCCTGTCATTCAACGATCGGATGGTCAGGTACAGTGCCGCGATAGCCATAGGTGCAGCCGGCCCCAAGGAAGGATTTGCCGAAAGCAAGCTTGTCGTTGCGAATCTCGCCGAAGCGTTGGGGCAGAGTTCGCAGACTTCTGCGGAAGGTGCGAACGGTTGGAGCGAAGAGATAGCCGAAAACTATGCCGTCCGTGCGGCCGAAGCCATGCTTTCATTGGCCCAGGCCAGGAATCCTGTCCTTGATTTATCTGCCGCTCAGCTTGCTCTTGAAAGTGCCGTGAGTGACAACAGAATCCAGACTTTGGCCGGCCATATCCTGGCATATCTCGAAAGCCCCGGCGCCCAGCGCGCAATCGCCGCAATGGCTCTTGATACCGACAATGATTCCGATGTACGCATATCGGCATTTAATTCTCTTGCAACTTCGGCCAAGCTGAACGCTAATATGCTGCCTGATGAGACAATCGACGCCATTTATGTGCTTATCAGTTCTGACACTACAGACTCAGACATTCGTAGCACGGCCGCTGCCGCTTATGGAGCATTGAATCTACCCAGTCGGAAAGTAAAGGATCTGATCCTCGACCAGGCAAAAAGCTGACAGAGTCATCCCATTAAAAGCTGGGATTCATGGTTATTTAGGTGCAATCTTAACATGAGGATTGCCTGTATATTTGGTCCCCGCACCTGCGTAAGAAATATATTTGTGTTTGCGTGAAATTCCCCCTATAGTATATGTAGATTATAGTGTTGTGATTATTTCATGCCGTACGAAAAAGTGGCAAAGAGGTGTGCGATGATAACAGAATATGAGAAAAATGTAATCTTGCGTTATGCCAAAGAATATAACGTTTCCTCTGTTATCTTATTCGGATCGTCAATTGAAGACGAAGGAGGAGCTAACGATATAGATCTTGGAGTCAAAGGGATTGAGCAAAGATTGTTCTTCAAGTTCTATGCCGAGCTGATTAAAAATTTATCAAAATCCGTTGATCTTATTGATTTATCTCTAAAATCGAAGTTCACTGATATTGTCGAAGAAACCGGAGTGAGAATTTATGGTTGATTTGACTATAAAGATAGCTGCAGAAAAAGAAAATGTGGAAAAAGCATTGGATAATCTTAAAGATGCTATGGGAAGGAAGGAGAAGTCGACTATCGAATTGGCAGCTATCGCTACATTCCTGCATAACATTTATAATGGGATAGAAAATATTTTGAAGCAGGTTCTAAAAGCAAAAGGTATCGAGATTCCGAAATCGGAAACATCGCATAAGGATTTACTGGAGCTTTCGGTGTCAAATGGAATTATACCCGTGAAGCTCTCTGACCAACTCTATGAATATCTAACCTTCAGACATTTTTTCGTTCATTCATATGGATTTATGCTTGAACATACCCATTTGCAGGATTTGTCAGAGAATATTCTGAACGTATGGTTGCAGTTTATCTCGGCAGTAGAAAGCAAAGCTGCAGATAGTACGTCGTGAGCGGCGTAAATCAGGATAAAGGTATGATAATCTGTGGTGACAGTGCGAGATGTGTCTGACGACTTTTTTATATTAAATCGTAATTAAAAAGTATCTCTGTACAAACGTATATTGATTGAAGTTGTCGTTCTCCCGGTCTAATCAGTCTGAAGATTTTCATTCCTGTTATTACAAGGGCCAATTTGTTGTCTTGAATTGGCGTCCGATTCGCAGGATTGGGCTGGAAAATTCGCTCTAAAAGCTCATTGCTGTTAACGGGCGTTTTTGTTATTATGTGCGGATTCCATGAGTACCTGGACCTTTTGATGATAGATATTTGACCGACCATTTGAAAGGATTGCGAAATGGCTATCGATGCAAAGAAAGTATCCGCTTGTCTCGAAGAGTGTAGGCAGCACCTTACGACCGAGCTGCTTCCGTTCTGGCTGGACAGGTGCAAAGACGATGAGAACGGCGGCTTCATTACGCATTTCGATAAAGACGGCAACGATAGCGGCGAAAACGAGAAATCCATGCTCGCCCAGGCCCGCACCGTTTATTCCATGGCATCCGCTCACCGGGCGGGATACGGTGACGGCAAATGCGCCGAGTACGCCAGCCACGGCGTCGATTTTCTTATCGACAAGATGTGGGACAGCGAACATGGCGGCTTTTTCTGGATTACCGACCGTGCTGGCAATGTTACCTGCGACAAGAAAATCCTCTACGGCCTGTCTTTTATCATGTACGCTCTAAGCGAATATACCATGGCCACCGGAGACAAACGCGGCGAAGAATATGCCGGAAAAACATTTGACCTGCTCAAGAAATACGCCGCCGACACCATGTATGGCGGTTACTTCGAGATGTTCGAGAGGAACTGGGACCTCTGCGGCTCCGGCCCGCAGGGCGGCGACCGAAAAACCCTCGACGTTCACATGCACCTTATGGAGGCCTTCACTACGCTCTATGAATGCACCGGCCAATCTATCCACCGGCGAACGCTTATTGAGGACATCGACCTGCTCTTAAAGCGAATCCTTCACCCAAAATACGCCACCGGCATCCCGCAATTCACCGTCGATTGGAAAATCGCTCCGCAGATAAAGTTCGATATCGTCTGGGGCTGGGACCGTTTTGCCGAAGGTGGGCAAAAAGACAACGCCGGGGACAATACCTCAGCGGGACACAATGTCGAGTTTGCCTGGCTGCTCGCTCACGCGACCGATATCATGGGGACAGGCTTTAAAGAGTACAGGGACATTATCAAAAAGGCGGCGGATCATGGGCGGGATAACGGCGTCGATTGGGAATATGGCGGCGTTTATGTCGAAGGCCCCCATGCCGGCGGTGTTTACGATATGGAAAAGGAGTTCTGGCAGCAGGCCGAGGTGATGATAGGAATGTTGGAAGCGTGCCTGCGGTTCGGGCCAGAGGAATATTGGCCGGCTTACGAAAACGTGCACCGTTTCGTTTTCGACAAGATGATAAATCATCCCGTCGGCGAATGGTGGCCGTTGACGACTCGAGAAGGTAAGCCCATTTGGACACACATGAGCCATTCATGGAAAGTCAATTATCACACCATCCGGTGTATGGTGGAATCCATCAAGCGGCTCGAAAAACTCATCGAAAAGCTTCAGTAACGGGAACTTCCATGGATTACGACGGCAGATACAACGCTTTTGACCTCGATCAAGTCAATACGTATCCGTTGAGTACACGCTCGAATAAGGTTACGCTCGACGACCTTGTCCGGCCTGAAAGCCTCGACGATCTCGCTCTTGATTTGTCCGCCGAGATTTGCGGCGAGATTGAGAATATTGCCCGGGCGATTGTTTCGAGCAGGCAGGCCGGCAAGCCTGTTGTTGTTTTTACAGGCGCCCATTTGATAAAGAACGGCCTTGGCCTTCTGCTTGCCGAAATGGTAAAGCGTGGTCTTGTCAGTCTTGTCGCCGGCAACTGTGCCGCGGCCATTCACGATTTCGAGCTGGCCCTGATCGGCCAGACCAGCGAAAATGTCCCGGACGCTTTGAGCAAGGGCCGGTTCGGGATGGCCCGCGAGTTTGCTTATTTCAATTACGCTATGTCCGTCGGCAATAAATATAAACTCGGGCTCGGCGAATCCCTCGGCAGGGCGATATGTGACGAGGATTTCCGCCGGGAGGTTCTTGCCTCGGCTGCGGAAGGCGATTTGCCGGACAATTTCGCTCATCCCGAGGTCAGTCTCCTTGTTGCCTGCTACGAGAACAAAGTTCCTTTCACCATTCACGTCGGGATAGGCACGGATGTAGTCGACCAGCATCCATCATTTGACGGCCAGGCCAAGGGCGGCTGTTCCGGCAGGGATTTCCTTATTTACACGAATGAAATCGCCGGACTTACCGACGGCGGCGTGGTGCTCAACATCGGAAGCGCCGTGACCGGGCCGGAAGTTCTGCTGAAGGCCGTCTCAATCGCCGCCAACACGGGCAGCGTTCCGAATGGTATTATCACCGCCGACTTCGATCTGCGAGAGGAAGTGTCGCGGGCTTCCAGCC
>JBARRE010000566.1:0-10910 GCA_049644065.1 Sedimentisphaerales bacterium
CATGAAAAAGTGTGGCCTCGGCAGCTATTCGCACTTGATATACAAATTGTAGAAGTTGCATCACGACCAGCGGCCCAATGTAAAAGAGAAAGCAGATAAGGACCGTTCGAACAATGACAGAATGCGAATGCCGGTTTGTTATCGAAAAGACCAGGCTGACGGACCCTGCAAAAATCGCCGCCGTCAGAGTTATGCAGAGACTCGATACGACATAGTCCCAGGGCACACCACCCATAACGCGGATGATGGCCAGCAACGGCAAACTGATGGCCAGTAGCAGAACCAACTGCAGCAGTTTGCTGAAAAGCTTCCCAATGACAATCTGAAGGCTGCTGACAGGCGTGCTCATAAGCAAACCAAGTGTCCGATTGTATATCTCGTCGCTGATCGCGGTGCTTAACATTACAATTGCGATAAGCTGGATCGAAATGAACTGAAACCATACGATGGTGATAGTGACATACTTGCCGATCTCGGACATGCGTGACACTTGATAAGCTACGGAAGCGGAACTGCCGGTCTTTACCATGACGATCCATGCAGATGCGATAAAAGCCGTCAATAGACACACGTAAGCAAAACGCAGGAAATAGTTTCTTTTTCGCCGGCTTGATACGCGAAGCTCCTTATCGAAAATGGGCCCCGTCAGCCAATACAGGCTTAGGAATCGTGCCACAAAATTGGTCAAACCGGTAATCATTATCACAAAAGACACTCTCAAAAGACATTGCGGCGGAATCGGCACTTGGCGCGCCAACCAAAGAGAACGCCGGCAAATGTGTATATCAGCATATAGATAATCACAAGGCCGGTCGTCGGCCAGATCTTACGCAATGAACTGTCGGGCCATTGGTAGTTGAGCTTCGAGAGATCTGTTCTTGCATTGAAGCTTCCGCCGGCCCCGTTCATCAGTGTAACAAGCTGGGCGGCGGGATTAGCCGACACTAATTCTCTAACGGTATCATAATCGTGAGTAAACACGGAAACTAATCCGAGCATAGCGGGTAAAACGGCCCAGAGGGCCAGAGCCAGAGCAAAGCTGGCAATAACCGCCGAGGTGGTCCGCTTAAAGCGAGCGCTGAAATAAAGACCGGCGCCTGTGAGAAATACGATCAACCCTGTAGCAAATATTGGCATGTGAAGGATAGCTACCGGATGGATGTACCTCATGCAGATAAAAAGGAAAATATGGCCGGCCATAAGCAGCCAGATGGGAAGGCATCGGCGAAATACACCTATAGCCTTGCCCAGAAGGATATGCCAGTCGTCCATAGACGTAGCCAGCAGGATCGGCCAGGACCGCGTCTCCTTCTCCGAAGTGATACTCGTGGCCGAAAGAACCATTGTAAAAACCGAGCCGATCACGGTGAACATCAGCACGTAACTCGTTTGAGTAAAGGCCTCATCCAGATAGCGTTCGCATGACCAGTAAGTTATCAATAGAGCGATAATCGCGATGGCCAATCCGATAATGCTGTTCCTGCCCTCGGCGCCCTGAATCATGGGAGCCCTGATCTCTCTCCAGAGAACGGGTGAGCCGGTAACTCGCCTGATGACGCCGGGCAGCTCCTTTTGTTCGGCGTGCCGGCGTGAGGACTTCTTCGACTTCCTGGCGCGCATGCGATTTGGGATCGACTCGATCTGTCCGACGGCTTGTCGCAGGGCCACTTTGCGCACGACCTTGACAGACATGGCGATCAACAGGGCCGAGGCGCCTAACATTAGCATACAGTGAATGGGCCAATAGAAGAACGAGGCTCCGGTCGGAGTAATGGCCAACAATACCATCGTTTTTGGCGCAGAAGGCGATATCATCATCGCGGTATTTACAGATATTGCTCCGAAAGGATTAACGTGGAGAATAGCTATCAATAGCGGAAGCACAGTCGCCGGATTCCTGAACAAGGTGGTAGAAAACCACCGTGGACTAAAAAGGACGGTGGTAATTATCGGGATAAAGAAAAAAAGAACGCCGAGAGTCACGATGGTTTTGATAATGACGACGTAGGCCCGCCGGTTATTTATTGAAAAATACAGGCTGAGCGAGCCGGCGAAAATAACGGCTGTGAGCGTGATACACAGACTGGACAAAACATAATCCCACGGCACGCCGCCGAAAATGCGAACGATTGCCAGCAGCGGCAGGCTGATTGCCAGCAGCAGAATGAGTTGTAAGAGCTTGCTGAAGAGTTTGCCCATTACGATTTGAAAGCCACCTATGGGTGTTGTCATCAGCAGGCCCAGCGTGCGGTGATAGATTTCATCGCTGATGGACGTGCTGAGCATGATTACCGCGATTATCTGGGTGGCGATGAACTGGAATGTGACGATGGTTGAGACGATGGTTTTGCCCGCAAGCGCCAACCGGGATTTCTGATATGCCGATGATCCTTCGGATTTGACCATACTTAGCCAGACTATAGCGATGAAGAAGGTCAGCAGGATGACGTAAATCAGCCGGAGTGTGTAGTTTCTTTTTCGCCGGCTCGATACGCGCAGCTCCTTATCGAAAATCGGCCCGGTCAGCCAGGAAAAACTCAAAAAGCGTGAAACAGAATTTATTGAAATACTACTCATATCCATCCAGAATTATCAGAAAATGTCGCGTCTCAATCGGCGCCGGGCACACCTCGCAAAAGACAAGCCGGCTCCCCCAATTGTCAAGCTGCGAACAATTGTTACTCCAAAGTACAACCACTGCCCCCCACGACGAAACACAGCCGTATAGAAAAAACTATTCAAGGGATTGAATGCGCCACAGAAAAGAAACGTTATCGCAAGGTGCAAGCCGATTGTGGCGGCGACCGCTGTCGTGGTAGTTCTGAAACGAGTTCCGAAATACAAGCCGCTGCCTATCACAAACAGGACAGAGGATGCAAGAGACAGCAGCATGTTGAGGGCAATAGTGGGTATGCTCGTTATGCCTGCCATCTTAAAGTATGTGATGGAAAACAGAATGAAATACATTAGGAGCAGTGGAACATTTCGTCTGAATGCCGCAATTGCCTGTCCTCGAACAATGTCTTTGTCCTCCAGGGGCGTGGCCAGCAACACGGGCCAGGTGCGGGCCTCCTTCTCGATGGTTATACCCCCGGCAGAGAATACTGCCATCCGAAACAGGGCAACCAGGTAAAAGGCGGATATGAAATACCCCGAAATGAAAAAGTTTCTCTCGCTACTGAGCAGCAGCAGGACGACGGCAATAAGAAAAGCGCCGATTAACAGAACAAACATCGCGGCCTCTCCTTTGCTGCGCCCGATAAAGCCTTTACGCATTTCCTTCCAGATGATTGGCGGGCCTGTGACCGGTATAATAGAGCTGCCCGGAGATTGGGAGCCCGCTTTGTAGAAAATACGAGTGAGCATTCGTTCCAAAACTCCCGCCAGCCACAGCTTTGTTGTCGAACTGAACGTGCCGGCCAGAGAAGCTTTTCGCACTCGCCAGACTGCTAAGGCAATTAAAACGGCCGTGACGGCCAACATGAGCAGGCAGTGCAGGGGCCAGGAAAAGAAGCTCGGGACTCCGCTTCGAATGAACACTGCATTCGAGGCTGCGAATGCCACGAATGGATTGGTCAGGGCCAGCAGTGATTGAGTCACTTGTCTGTCAAATATGAACATCCCTTTAACCGCAAGCATATTGAACAATCCCGGCAGCGCGCCGAAGAACACCATGTAAACCGTGACGGTTACAAGAATGACCGTATAAGCATGGCGATAGGTAATCGACATCAACAGGCTCAAGGCGCCCGCGAGAAGAGTTGCGGTTAAAGTGATGCAGACGCTCGATGCCACATAATCCCACGGCACACCCCCGAAAACCCGGATAATTGCCAATAGCGGCAAACTTATTGCCAACAGTAAGACCAATTGCAAAAGCTTGCTCATGAGCTTGCCGGTTACGATCTGGAAGCTGCTGATTGGTGTCGTCATAAGAACGCTTAGTGTGCCGGTGTGGATTTCATCGCTGACCGAAGAACTGAGCATTACGATAGCGATTAGCTGAGCGGCAATAAATTGAAACCAGACAATAGTGGTAATTATCTGCCTGCCGGCCGACGACAATCTCGAAATTTGATAAACGGCCGAACCGGAACTGCGTATGCCGAGGGTAGAGTACCATATCGACAAGATGAAAATGCTCAACAATAAGACATAAGCGAAGCGGAGAAAGTAGTTTCTTCTCCTCCGGCTGGAGACACGCAGCTCCTTGTCGAAAATCGGCCCCGTCAGCCACAACAAGCTCAGAATATTACAAACAGAATTATAAGAAGCAGAAGTTGTCATTCTTTATAGTGCACCTAAAAAATATCCCTTCGGAAACGGCGCTTGGCAAACCATGCAAAGAGCACGCCAAGAAGCATATAAACCAGCATGACAATTGGAAGAAAGTAAGTTGATTCCAGATGTACGCGGTCAGGGCCAGGCCAATTATAAGAAGACATCACAGCCGTGGCCTGCACGAAGGGAACCAAGTTCAAGTAAAACTCTCTGAGGTTACGCATGCTCCGATCAGCTTGAACGAGGAATTCCAAAAGTAAAGGCAAAATTCCCCAGATTGACACGGCCAAGACAATATTTGCTATCACCGCCTCGTTAGTATGTTTCAGGCAAGAGCTAAAATAAAAACCGGTGCCGCTGAGAAACACAACGGTCCCGGCAATAATGAGAATGATATGAATAAGGGCGAAAGGCCCCACATATTGAGAAGCCCAGAACAGACCCACATAAAAGAACAGCAACAACCAAACAAAGACACTGCGACGGAGAACGCCAACGAATTTGCCGAATAAGATCTGCCAGTCGTTCAACGTAGTTGTCAGCAACAACGGCCATGAGCGGCTCTCTTTCTCTGAAGTGATACATGTAGACGGGAAAACTGTTGCCGAGAACATCCACAATCCCATGAAAATCCAAATATATATCTTATGAGTGTCTTCGTCTCCAAAAGTGTTCGCAATCACAGGAAAAAGGTACATTGCGAAAATCATCGCCACCTCTAAGCTAATAATCACCGCAACAACGAGTTTTTCTCTGCTGGAAATACGCGATTTGAGTTCCTTCCAGACGATCGGAGGGCCTTTGACTCGTCGGATCCGCGAATTTGTTGGAGTTGCGACGGTTTTATTAGCAGGCTTTGTCGTATTCAAATGCCGAGGACGCGCAGGCAAGTTCCGATTACCAGCGGCTTGTGCAATAGCAACTCTCCGCACACGGTAAACGCAGCCGATTAAGACGAAAGCGGATGCTATCAGCATTATGCCGCAATGAATGGGCCAGGAGAAGTAAATCCTGCGGGCCAGGCTTGGATCGAGCATGATTGACGTGTTCATTTTTAACATAATATACGGATTCGCATGGTAAAGAGCGATCAGTTGGATATGATCCATGAGAATGTACGGAAGTCCGAAAAGGAATCCGAGAGTGATAAGAGTCCATATGATAACAACATAAATCTTCCGGCTAAAGCTTGAAAAGAACAAACTGAGTGAGCCGACAAAAATAAGGGTTGTGAGTGTCATGTAAAGGCTGGAGATGATGTAGTCCCAGGGAACGCCGCCGAAGATGCGTACGACGGCCAGCACCGGCAAGCTCACCCCGAGCAGCAGAATCAACTGGAGTAATTTGCTGGACAACTTTCCTATAACGATCTGGAAGCTTGTGATGGGTGTGCTCATGAGTACGCCCAGGGTGCGATGATAGATTTCGTCGCTGATAGACGTACTGAGCATGACGACGGCGACGATCTGGATGGCATAAAATTGAAACCAGACAAGGGTCACAATTATCTGCTTGCCGGCCTGGGCAAAACGGGAGGCCACATGTGTCCCGGAGGAAACGGTGAAATCCACCGCATCAAGCCAGATCAAACTCAAAAAGCCTGTCAAGAAGACCAGATAAGCAAAACGCGTAATGTAGTTTCTTTTTCGACGGCTCGATACGCGCAGTTCCTTCTCGAAGATAGGCCCGAAGAGCCGGGCCGGGTCGAACAAATTCGAAAACGTGCTGGTTAATGCCGTCGTCATAAAAGTCTCTTTTGCTGCTTATTATCTGAAGTTGAAATCATCTTATCGGTGCCCGTGTGCTTAGTGGACTACGCCTTTGGTTAACTGCAAAAATGCGTCGTCGAGTTTAAGCCGCTCGGGCTGGATAGAGATAATATCCAAACCTGCGTTAACCAGCGTTCGTGCGACGATACCGTTGGCATGTTGGCCCTCGTTGAAAGTTACGGCTATCTCGCCACCGAGGGCCTGGACATGGCGGACCTGAGGCATAGCAGAGAGCAGCTCGATCGCTTTGGCCTGATGGTCTGCCACACTGACCCTGACCTTGCTTTCGATTCCGAGCCGTGGGCGAATTTCTTCCAGCGTGCCGCTGAAGACCAGCCGGCCGTGCTCGATAATGCCGACGTGGTCGCAAATCTCTTCGAGTTCGCTCAGAATGTGGCTGGAGATCATAATGGTTTTGCCCATGCGTTTGAGCTCGCGCAGCAGCTCTCTTATTTCGATTCGGGCACGCGGATCGAGCCCGCTTGCCGGCTCATCCAGTATCAATACCTTCGGATCGTGTATCAGAACGCGCGCCAGGCCAAGCCGCTGCTGCATACCGCGGGAAAGGCTGTCTACGGTGGCGCTCTTTTTTGACTCAAGATCCGTAAGTTCGAGTACGCCTTCGACGATGGATTTACGCTTCTTACGTTCTATGCCGAACGCTGCGGCGAAAAATTCGAGATACTCGAACACTTTCAGGTCATCGTACACACCCATAAAATCGGGCATGTATCCAACGAGCCTGCGGACTTTTTTGCCGTGTTTGGAGACGTCCAGCCCGTTGATGAAAGCGCTGCCGCCATAGGGTTCCAGAAGGGTCACGAGTATCCGCATGGTGGTCGTTTTCCCCGCACCGTTCGGACCGATGAAACCGAATATGTCACCGTCCTGAATAGTCAAATTCAAATCGTCGACGGCCGTTAGATTGCCATAGTTCTTAGTCAGATTTTTAGTTTCGATCATTTCGAGGTTTCCTCTTCCTGCTCTTTCGGAAAAACGACAAGCCGAGCCAACTGTATGTGATTGCGTTTATATGTGTGATTCTTAAGACCGAACGATATGGGAGCCTGATCGTACTCAACGGAGACGACCGCGGCTCCGTTGGCAAGATACGCGCTCATGGTTTGAGTACGCTGCAGGCATCCCTGGGCGAAAAACGCATCCTCCTTTTTGAAATTGATATAGGACCCGCTTCGGCGAGAGTTATATTTTACATAACGTTCTGCGCCGTAGTCGTCCCATATTCCCATTCTGTGGGACCGGCTGCTGAACTGCCTGCTGTCGCCGGCAGGGACGGGGCCGAATGTGATGCCGCGGTTGTTGCTCAGGAGGATACGACCGCTTAGGATCGGGGAATCGGACTCATTAACGATATTAATAACAATCTCATCGCCTTGACGCTGCACCTCGGCATCGAACGGCATCTTCTGCACAGACGATTCGTTAAGCAGGCACTGGACATCCCATATATTGACCGGTATTGAATATGGCAGATTTCCGCCGTCGTGCTGAAAGCAATAAATTCTTCTTCCGCCGACTTCTGTGTTTTGTTGCCAGATGGATTCCTGGGTAGGAGCGATGCCGGACCACCACTGATTGGGCTGCAGGTTTTCGAGCTGATAATCGTCGCTGGAAGGAGCGAACAGCCCGCAATAATCGGTGGACCAGGCGTGGTCGCTGTTTTCGATCCCGTCCAGAACGGATACGACCCTCAATTCCATGTCACCGGCGCGCAGGGCCTGCACGCCGTAATAAGCGCCAACGGTAAACAGGATAATCCAGAACGCACAGGTCAGCCAGGTCAGTGGAAGGCGATCTATTCGTTTGAGCAGTTTGTAGTCAATGGGGCCCAGCAGAACAGCCAGAGTAATCAGCAAAAGTATCACCCACCAAATGCTCAAAGGCTGGATTCCCTGGTATAGGAATTCCATAACCGCGTTGTTCGCAGCATGGGCCCAGCCGATTTCGAATCGATTTCTATTGCCGGGCCTGCCCGTTGCGATTTCGGCATCTGAGGCGGATTGAATAGTCCGGCTGATCTGGTTTGACTGGATTCCGCCGGTAGTTGTGCCGAAGGGCAGAGAATCGCCATATTCCAGGACTTCCTTGATACAGTAGATCCAGAACGAAGCCGAATTTTCACGCTGCCTGTCCGTCAATGTGGCCGGATCAAAGGCCAATACTCCAACGCGTCCGAAGCCTGCGTATCCGGTCGCGAAAAGGTATTCGTCGGTGTCGTTCGTTTCGGTTTTGTAAAAGTTAGCATCAGATTTCGGCACCAGCGTCCAGCCGTTCACCATTTCCGGCTCACCGCCGATCAATCCCATTTTTTTGAGCATCTCCGAAGGGACGGTCATTTGTTTAAGATCCTGCAATTCAAGAGGTAATAGTTGGGCTATCGGATTTGCGGCGGCCAAGGGATGGCTTCCCGGAATGAGCAGCAATTTGCCCCCGTTGGAGACCCATTGGGTGATCGCATTCAATTGTTGCCGGTTAAACAGGTTCCAGTCGGGATCATAGAGGATAAGCAGGTCCAGAGGGACGAAGCCCGTCCAGTCCCAGGGGACCATTCGCGGCAGCTTATCTCCCACGTATACCTCTCCTTGCCCCCTATGAGACAGGCATTTGGATTGTTTTGGCAGCCGCAGCAGGCCGAATTTCCTGTTGCCGACAAGCCCGATCAGCAGATCGTTCTCAGTAACGACCGTTATAAAACGGCTGCCCGTCTCCATGCCCCAAAGCTCGTAGTCCTGAGACCATTGTGTTCGCCCGCGTTCTTTGTCGACAAGCCTCACGCTGCACTTGTCGGCGGTAAAAGCGAACTTGGTGACCAGCGGCAAATGCAATGGTATATCCGGAGTCAGCACAAACTCGTAATTAACGTTCATCGTATTTAAGCCGTCCTGCTGTGCGGAGACGGTTATAAGGCCGGCAAAAGGTTCGGTAAGAGTGCTGCTTATTCCGATTTCAACTGGCGTCCATTCCATTGGGCGATAGTAACCGCCCCAGCCGCAGAAAAAATCGACGTTGAACGGATCTTCATCTTCTTCGGCGGCGGACCCGATGACCAAAACCGGAAACGCTAATAAAACAAGCCAAACGCGTAACATTTGTAACCCTCGCTGAATGCTAAGTTTATGTGCTAAATTCGAACCTTGCGATTATATATAATCCACTCCAGACACACAAGGACTAAAGCCAGACCTACAAGAAACGGCCACAGAGGAAGATTGGCCCGGCTAAGGTCACTCTCCTCGGCCTGTACCGGCTGGCCCGAGAGAACAATCTCACGCTGCGGTTCAATATTGCTCTCCTTCGGATCGAGCAGATTTACGGCAAAGAACCTGGCCGGCTGCTCGCCTATGCTCAGGCGATACGTGCCGGCCCTGCCGGTCCCCGGGAAGCGAAGAGAGCCGGAAACGCTAGACCTGATTTCTGTGCCGGAAAAATCCGGCCCGTCGATTTGAACTGTCATTTGGCCATCGAGACCCTCGACAACAATCGGCTCGCCAACCTTTAAGTTCATCTCCTGACTGCCTCCGAGCTGCATACCCAGAAAGCCGGCGGCGTTATAGCAGAAAAGAACGAAACCCGGTTCGAACGGCCAGTTGCTTTGCAGCACGTCGAATCCGGCGAGCAGAAACTCGCTGCCGTTTCGCCGCACAAGGGCCAGGGCCGGCGTCTCATTGAACTCGGCCAGAACATCCGCATCGCGGGGAAGTATCATTCTGTGGCATTTCGCAACAAACAGGTTCGTCAGATCGACGTATTTCAGGACCGGGTGTTTCGTTCTCCAATCGACGATGACCTGGTTTTCAAGCTCTTGCCGAGACGATACGTCGATACCATCAGGCGGCCGGCCGAAAACGAGATAGCGGCATTTAGGCAGCGCCGCGGGCACGTGATTGTCAAGCACAATCATATCATATCGTTGTTCGACGCTCAGATCATTCTGGTCCGTTGTGTCGAATTGTGCCGGGCTTTTAAGCTCGAGATTAGCCAGCGGGCAAGCCTGCAATGCCGATTCGAGCACCTTGTTTCCATTAGTTACGAGCAGGACCGACAGTTTCTTAGGGGCCGACAGAATCGCCCACGCGGCGTCATCGCAGCTCAGGCAGTCCGGTTGGGATCCCGATTCGTCGGAACCCTGCAACTTTCTGACCTCAAGCACTCCTGCCTCGGCATATGATAGAGAAAAATCCACCGCTAACTTGCCGGGCCGGACGGCATCCGATGCTTCATCGACCCTTCGCGGCGGAACTGTCACCGACCTGACCGCACGCACATCGTCATTGATGCTAAGCTGCACATCACAGGTTATCGGCGCGGCACCGTAATTGGCCAGTGTAGCGAAAACATTTACCTCTTCGGGATTCTCGTAGGACCTTCGCGCCTGCATGGCGATTACAGCGACGTTCTGCTGCGATTCTCCCATGCAGTGAAAAGTCAGCTCATCGGACCCGACCAATATCTGATCCATGTCGCGGATTTGCCCGTCGCTGAACAGTACGAGCTGGGCCGGTTCTTCGGCGCTCATGTAGTTGGCTTCGACGCCGGGCGACTGCGCGAAAGCCTGGGCCACTACAATCGCCTCAGATAATGACGAGACACCGTCGCTTGGTGTGATCATTTCAATGGCTCGATTCAACTGCTTCTTGTCGGATGTAAAATTACACATAACCTTGGCACGGTTGTCGAAGGCGATAACCATTGTCTGGTCGGACTCATCCCTAAATGAATAGAAAGCCTTGCTTCGCAGCGACTCAACGAATATTTTGGCTTGCTCTTTGGCGGCCTCCAGACGGCTCGGCTTGACGTCCGTCGCGTTCATGCTGGCAGATCGATCTATCAATAATACGT
>JBARRE010000567.1:0-3362 GCA_049644065.1 Sedimentisphaerales bacterium
CGCTGGAAGAGCTGGCGGCGAATCCGGAGCTATGCCTACAAATGGGCAAAAATGCACGTGAATTGGCGGAACGGGAGTTCGACCGGGTTAAATTGGCCAACCTTTTAGAAAACGTGCTGATAGAGGCAGTTAGCGAAAGATAATTAATGCAAAAGCATAATAACAATTCGGCTGCCTGTGACACTGTCAAAATTATAGAGGCCCAGCAGGCGCACGTTCCAGGGATGGCTCAGTGTCATGCTAAGTCCTTCCCGGGACGATTTATGGCTGAGATGGGCTATCATTGGCTTTGTGCTCTTTATCGATTTTTCATTAAGCATCGCGGAAGTATTTGCCGGATTGCCGTTGATGCCGAAGGTAACATCGTTGGTTTGGCAGTAGGCGGCAATCCTCATATCCGAGACGAATTTCTCAGTTCGGCACTGTTCCGCTATCCGCATCTTATTTTCTGGAAGTTTCTCAGTAAACGACTGGTACGCCGAGTGCTCCTCCAGGAACTCGCCGGGAAATTACGCCGAAAGCGTGCCGCTGCTCATTCGGGCGATACTAAATCGCCAAGTGCCGGGATTCGTTCAGGTAACCTGCTGTCGATCTGCGTTCTGCCGGACTATAAAGGGACCGGCATCGCCGGAAAACTTATCGAGTCCTTCCAGCTTGCCTGTGCAGCCGAAGGATACGAGCGACTTACTCTATCTGTTTTAAGCGATAATAGCCGTGCCGTGGCGTTCTACAAGAAACAGGGCTGGCACCGGAGCGGCAAATCCGGAGAAAGCACCAGATTTTGTCTGGACTTATAGTTGCCGCTGATGCATTTTTACTTTTACGTAGTGTAGAATTAGTGCCTGATCGAAAGAAATCTCATGCAGGATTCACCTTTTGTAACTATTATCATGCCGATTCGCAACGAGGCCGATTTTATAGAACGTGCGATAAGAAGCGTATTGGATAATGATTATCCCGCCGGGAGAATGGAGATTCTCGTTGTTGATGGGATGAGCGACGACGGCACGAGAGAAATTGTGGCTCGGCTATCGAAAGCGGACAGCCGGGTAATGATGCTCGATAATCCGAAGCGGATTGCTCCGGCGGCCATGAATATCGGCCTTAAGGCGGCACGAGGCGATTTGTTCATTCGAGTGGATGGGCATGTAGAAATCCCGGCGGATTTTATCGCTAAATCGATCCGGTGCCTGCACGAACATCCGGAAGCCTGGGTCGCGGGCGGCTATATTAAAACAGTCGCGGATAGTTTTGTCGGGCAGGCGATTGCCTCGGCGATGCGCTCGCCGATTGGCGTGGGAAACTCAAGGTTCAGGCTGGGAGATTACGAAGGCTGGGTCGATACGCTCGCCTTCGGTACGCACCACAGGTGGATCGTCGATAAGATCGGCTACTTCGACGAGGAATTAGTGCGGAACCAGGATGATGAATTCAACCTGAGAATCACTCTGGCTGGCGGGAAAATATGGATGTCGAAAGCGATACAAAGCACATATTTTTCGCGAGGCTCCCTGCATAAACTCTGGAAGCAGTATTTTCAGTATGGTTTCTGGCGGATAAGGACTCTACAGAAACATAAGAAGCCGGCCAGTTTCAGGCAATTAGTGCCTTTGTTGTTTGTCTTGTCCCTTCTATTGCCGGGATTGGCAGGTTTGTTTTGGAAGCCGCTTTGGATTCTATTGGCGATTGAAGCGGCCTTTTATGTGCTGGGGCTCGTGATCGGAGCGCTGGATGTCGGGCGCAAATCAGGTTGGCGATACGCACTTCTGGCGCCGGTTGTTTTTGCCATCCTGCACTTCGCCTACGGATCAGGTTCGCTTTGGGGCGTTGTCAGGTTTTCCATCCTGAGAGGAAGCGGCTTGAAAAAACCCGAGGAAATGCAAATGTCGAGGTAGCAAAATTCCAATGGATAATATAATAGATGAATACCAGCAAAAGTTTGCCCGATTCCTCGGCGCCGAGCGGGCCTTTGCCTTCTGGAAAGGCAGAGTCGCGCTATACGCCCTGCTGCGTGCGCTCGACGTCGGCCAGGACGATGAGGTCATCCTGCCGGGCTATACCTGCGTGATGAATGTAAATCCGATAAAGTACGCCGGGGCCAGGCCGGTGTATGTCGATATCGAGCCGGACACGTTCAATATGAATGTGAATCTGTTGAAAGAAAAAATCACAAACAAAACAAAAGTCATCATTGCCCAGCATACATACGGCTATCCATGTGAAATCGACACGATCATGAAAATTGCCCAGAAGAATAGTATTTACGTCATCGAAGATTGTTGCCTTGCTCTTGGCTCGAAATATAAGGGCAAGATGGTCGGGACATTCGGCCGGGCCGGATATTTCTCATCTCAATGGAACAAGCCTTATACGACTGGCCTCGGAGGAATGGTAATAACAAGCGACCGGGAAGTAGCTGAGCGGATCGAATCACTTGCAGCAAATAAAATGTTCCCGCCTTCAAGCCGGGAAGTCTTTATGCTCCGAATGCAATTATTGTTCTATCGACTGTTTATCTATCCAAGAACGACTGCCCTGGCCCAGAGCTTGTTCCGGTATCTCACGAAAAAAGGGGCGGTCATCGGCTCCTCAAGCACAAGTGAATTCGAACCGGTAAAAGCGGACGATTTCTTCAAAGCAATGAGTACCGTGCAGGCTCGCTCGGGAATCAGGCAGCTTGATAAAATAGAAATAAACATCGCTCACCGGCGGAAGATGGCACAGTTATATGATGAACTGCTTGCGGCTAAGGGCTGGAGACCCAGCAACGACCGCAGAGACTCGGTCGAACCGGTCATGGTGAGATATCCGGTGCGAATCACAGAGAAAGATAAGGCTCTCGCGCAGGCGGCCAAAGCCGGCATAGAGCTTGGAAGCTGGTTCGAATGTCCCCTGCACCCGATTGAAACACCTCTGGCTTCCTACGACTATGAACCCGGAATGTGTCCGGAGGCAGAGAAAGCCAGCAACGAAGTCGTGAATTTGCCGCTGCACCCACGCACAAATGAAAAAACTGTTGAACGAAGCGTCGATTTCATAACCGGCTTCACTCAAGTCGGTTGATAGTTACTGCTTCTTGCGGATTGCCCCTCGCAGGCCCTCCATCTTCAGGTAGCCCTTCTTCCAAACGATTATACCTGAGACTGCGAACACGAGCACATATATAATCAAGGCATATCTTGCCCTGATTTTTGTTCTGAGGCTCAGCCCGAGCCCGATCAGTGCATACAGAGCAGCCAGGCCGTAGCATATCGCGACAGTCTTCTTTAACGGTATTCCTCGATCGATCATCTGGTCATAGATATGGCCTCGATCGGACACGAACAGAGGTCTGTGATTAAGCAACCTTCTGGCCAGCGCGA
>JBARRE010000568.1:0-1673 GCA_049644065.1 Sedimentisphaerales bacterium
GATTCTGACGGATCGGAAACACGTCATTACAGCCGAAGGCTTCGGACTTGATGAACTGGATGACAAAATCAGACAAACTGGCGATGGAAAATGATAATTGAGCTTGTATAATGCTAATGAAGCTGTTAGTTTGAATGCTGAACTTAAAAAAAGTGAAAGGGGATTGAGATGAAGGCGAAATGGCATGGTTTGACGGTATTGTTGATTCTCGTTGCGGCGTTGGTTTGGAGTGATGCCCGGGCGAGTGTTGTTGCCGATGGAGCTAAGGTGGAAAAGCTTGCCGGGGGCTTCAGTTTTACCGAAGGGCCGGCGGCTGATACCCAGGGCAATGTCTTCTTCACGGACATTCCCAACAATCGTATTCACAAATGGTCGCTGGACGGCAAGCTCTCGACATTCCGCGAAAATTCCGGCGGGGCCAACGGCCTGTATTTCGACAAAGACGGCAACCTTCTGGTCTGCGAAGGAGGCGGTCGCCGGCTGGTCTCCATCGATCCGAAAGGCAATGTCACGGTCCTGACAGACAAGTATCAGGACAAAAAATTCAACAGCCTCAATGATTTGTGGATCGACCCAAAGGGAGGAATCTACTTCACCGATCCGCGCTACGGCGGCAGAGACGGTATGGAGCAGGACGGCGAGCACGTCTATTATCTGGCGCCCGATCGCAAGAAGCTCATCCGTGTCATCGAAGATATGGTCCGGCCGAACGGCGTCATCGGTACGCCGGACGGCGGCACGCTTTACGTCACAGACCACGGCGGCGGCAAAACCTTCGCTTATAAAATCGAACAGGATGGCACGCTGTCCGGCAAGAAGCTTTTTGCCCCGGAAGGTTCCGACGGCATGACCATCGACAACGAGGGCAATATCTATCTGACGAGACGTGTTGTGGCGGTCTATAACAAGGACGGCGAGAAAATCGAAGATATTAAAGTTCCCGAAGGCCCGGCCAATGTTACCTTCGGCGGCAGTGATAATCAGACGCTCTTTATCACGGCACGAACATCGCTGTACTCGGTTGCGATGCGCGTCAAAAGAGCCGAACAGAAGAAGAAATATGAATTCGAGGAATTAACCATTGGTACCATAGGGGCAGTTATTAAAACACCTTTGCTGATAGGCAAGCCCTTGCCTGAACTGAAGAAAATGGGAATTGAACTTCCCGACGGTGCCTCCGAAAGGATGATTCTGGTATGCTTGTGGGATATGCAGCAGAGGCCGTCAAGAAACTATATAAAAGAGCTTGCAAAAAAAGCCGATGATTTGGCTGAGGAAGATGTCGTAGTTGCTTGTGTCCAGGTAGCCGATGTTGATGATAAGGTTGTTAACGAATGGGTGAAGGAGAACAAGATTCCTTTCGCCATCGGCAGATCTTACCCTGAAATGGGAAAGAGCACTTTTGAGTGGGGCGTGAAATCAATGCCCTGGTTAATCCTGACGGATCGCAGGCACATCATTATCAAAGAAGGTTTCTCGCTTAGCGACCTTAACGAACAGATTTTGCAGGCCGGTACGGAGCCGAAATTCGAGCAGGATATTATCAAAACCGGCGCCGGTGATCTGAGAATCACTTTCATTGGGCACGGGACGTTAATGTTTGACTTCAATGGCAAGATAATCCATGTTGACCCGGTCGGCAGAGAGGCTGATTATACCGATATGCCCAAAGC
>JBARRE010000569.1:0-4016 GCA_049644065.1 Sedimentisphaerales bacterium
GACTTGTGGTATTATCCAGCACCCAGCTTTCGCCGGACGAGTCCCATCGGCCCGCCCGGGATTTCAGATGACAGTCACCGCTGCCGGCGGCAACAAATTGAGGATCGGCATTGATATTGCCCTGTCCCCAGGTGACAGTCGAACGGCTCCCCGAGACGGATATGCCGTTCTGGCCGCCTTCGATATCGCTGTATTCGACCGTTATATGAGAGCCGCGATCTTCGATTTGCGTGTTCGAGCTGTCTGTTAAAGTGACCGGTTGCGGACAATCCCAGATGATACAGTTAATCACCGTTGCCGTTCCACCGCCGGGATTCAAACTATACGGAGGGCCCCACCTGCCCAGGTCGAAGAGCCTGAGTCCCCTGCCGCAATTGACGATTGTGTTGTTTACCAGCAGTGCCTCGCACGAATTTTCCACCGCTATGCCGGCGTTACGACAGTCGATAATCAAATTGTTCATTAAAACGGGATAACACTTGTCACGCAGGACGATGCCGTGATCGTCGCAGCCGGCGATAACATTGCCGATAATGACCGCCGAGCATCGGGTGGGATTTATCATATCATCGTGTTCAGGATTAAGGAAAAGGTTGTTTAGTATAAGAGGCGCCGGCGTGCTTTCGCCCCACAAGTCGACGTCATCGTTATCGCCCCGCTTGCCCGTAAAGTAACAGTCCTCGACCAGCACATAGGAATATCGGGTATGCACGCTCTGCCCGATCGAGAGAAATTCACAGCCCCGAATGTTCGCCGTCGCATCTCCGGGATAATCCTGGTCATCCGATATGATGGCTATGGCATCTCCATCCGCACCAGCGCCTTCGTCGGGGAGGTTCCGGAAGATGCAATTTTCGATATCGATATGGCTTGCCAGGGCAACCACCGCCTCGTGGTAGGTCCTCGGCCCCGGCTCGTAGTAGTCCTGGTGCTCGCCCTCACTGTCGGCGTATTCGATGAAGCAGTGCACAAGCCGGCTGTCTGCCGCCTCTACGAACATAATCTGTTTCCACGATGTGCCGCCACCGTAGCGTGTGAAATGAATCGGTTCGGCTTCGGTCCCCTCGGCGAGAAGCTGGCCGTAAACGACCAGTTCCACTGCATCCTTCATCAGGACTATTGTTCCCGGCTCAATTTTCAGGACCATATCGGCGGGAACTACAACGGCATCCTCGATAATGTAAGCTCCCGACCAGGTCATATCTCCGATAAGCTCCCCGGATGCGTGATTCGCCGGCGGGACATACATGATCTCAATAGCGCGGGAATTTAGAACATTTGTGTTCGCATCGAGTTGCTCTATAGTTATGGCGTTCAGGCCGGATACAAGTAAAACTTCGACGCTCCAGGTCCCGTCGCCGGCGTTGAAATCGGTATAAGTTCCATTGACCAGCACGGAAACGGCATCGGGAGCATCCGCCCTGCCCTTAAGTGTTACCGTATCGGTTTCCACAATCCAGGTTTCGCCGGTTCGGATTGTGCCTGATGCTGTTCGAAGAGCGGGTATAAGTGAAAAATCCGAACTACTCATAGAGTTATTATGTCCCTCGATGGCTAAAATATTGCTGCCGGCATTCAAGAGCTCGCCCGCCGTTCCCAGAACGAAGGTCTCGGGCGATCCGGCCTCGTGAGACCCCGCCGCTCTCGTGTCATACGCAGCCGTGCCCCCGGGCATGTTGGCCCGTGCGATTTCCCGGCCGTTGAGATACGCGATGAATCCGTCATCGTAATCAATCTCAAGTTTGACAACCTCGTCGGCCGGCAGCGGCGAAGCTGAGAACTCCTTTCGAATGTATACCGAAACGTAATTATTCCGCATATCGTTGAGGATCGTAGCGTCATCGTTGTCTCCGTAGCCAAAGCCTCCGGCGCCAGTCTGCCAGCTCGAATCGTCGAAATCGATAGTTTTCCAGGCGTTCGGGGGATTGCCTGGCGGCTCGGTGCCTTTGAAGAATTTCCAGGTCTCGCCCGGCGCGATGAAATCATTTCCCGCGGAACCGCCGTCAACGTCGATGGTTGTTGCCGGAGCTATTGTGCTGTCGAGAATTGCGAAAAAAATCACACATGCCAACCATGTTCCCGGATTTGTTCTTTTACTCATCCTGAAAACCTCCTGCCAAGAGTATATTAATTGTATAAGTTACTACCGAATTCTACCAAATCGGCTGGTTTTTGTCAATAAAGCTGTGCTCAAACTCGGGGTAAAATCCCTCGAATTGAAGAATCTTATGTTGACAAGTTATGGTCAATCAGATAGCATGAAGGGTAAAGTTTCAGGAGTTGATGGTTTGATGTAACTCTACGTTAATATTAACAAAGTTTTTGGGGCAAGGGCATTATTACATAATATTGTCTTCTAATAATGGTTTTCTCAAGGAAGTCTGATCAGGTGTAAAGCATCTTGTAGTTAAACAGGCCATATTGTGTGGTTCTTCGATAAAATTCTTTATTTTTTGGAAGGGTGTAGTTATGAGAAAATTGGCTATCATATGGGCATGTTTTGTTATAGCCGGTCTTTCACCGAGTGCATTTGCTTATATTCAATGGTCCGGCTCGCCGGTTGATACGGACTGGAACAATCCGGAAAACTGGAACGGCGGCGTACTGCCTACGGATGATAAGGCCGGGGTCAAGAGCGAACCTGATGGGCCAATAATTGTTGAAGGCGATGTCGCAGTCTGTCTGCAACTGACACTTGGCGGGACCAATGGCGGAACAATTAGAGTCGAGGGCGGCGTTTTCAATGTAACGCAAAATTCTGCTATTATGGGAAATGCTGCCGGTGAAAACGGGACTCTGATTGTTAATTCCGGCGAGTTTATTGCCGGGGGCAATTTTTATGTTGGTCTTGCGGGTGATGCGACAGCTTATTTTGACGGCGGAACTGCTTCGGTAGGTTCTGTTTTCGGAATAGGCGAAAGGTCCACAAGTACAGCTACGGTGTATCTTGGTGCTTCGGTAATAACATGTGAGACATTCAGGATGGATGATCGTGGAGGGGCAACCGTTCTAATGGATATTGCCAACGGCACTTTGATTGTCGATGGCGATGAGTCTGCCAAGATCCAGACATATATAGATAATGGATGGATTATCGCTTTCAACGGCGCCAGCACTCTTGAGATGGATTATGATGTCAGGAATCCCGAAAAAACAACGCTGACCGCAGTACATCCGCTGGGCATTAATCCGGTAAACGGCCAGATTGTAACCGTTGATGTTAATGCTCTTACATGGAATTTGCCGGAGCCGACACAAGCCGGCGCAGTCGTGACCTGTGATGTTTATTTCGGTACCGAGCTGAATCCTTATTCACCGAATTATGATTATGCAAAGGTTGTCACTAATGGGTCTGTGGAGTCTTACGCAGTGACTCTTGAGCCGGGCAAGATTTACTACTGGAAAATCGATGTTTTTGAGAATGGTGAATTGATTTTCGATGCGCAAGTGCCTTCCAACTTCAGCACCGGCAACGTCATTCCGACGGTGAATGCCGGCGGTGATATCACGGCATGGCTTATCGAAGGTAAAGCTGAACTCGATCTTGCCGGTACGGTGGAGGACGACGGTAAGCCGGCGCCTTATACCGTACAGTGGACAGTTACGGCCCAGCCCGAAGGCAGCTCCGTAGAACTTACGCCGGCTTCCGCCGATACCGAAAGTCTCAGCGTAGTATGCACTGGTGCAGGCGATTACGTACTTGAGCTTGCCGCTAACGACTCATCCGATACTAGCACCGACACGATAACTATTCATGTTTTTGAAAATGCGTGTGAAGCGACGAAATCCCTGCCGGACTATGTACCCCTGGTAGGCGATCTCAACGAGGACTGCCAGGTCGATGATCTCGATTTGGCGTTGCTGCAGGAAAACTGGCTAAAGAATATTGAACTGACTTCTTATGTTGTAGAGTAAGAGCTTGAATTGCCGAGGGGTCTCCGGGCCTCTCGGCATATTTTTCTGATTTGCTGGTGAGAGCTTTAAGGGATTTTTGTGAAAGAAAAGGCAAGTCGTAC
>JBARRE010000570.1:0-8790 GCA_049644065.1 Sedimentisphaerales bacterium
GATCTAAACCGCGGTTCTGTAGCATTAAGCAGGAGGGGCGGGTTCGAATCCCGCCCTCTCCGTTTCTTTATTATAATTAAGTTGCGGCTTGTGCAATATTTGTATTTTGGAGGCACGTTCGGTGCGAGTAGCGTTGGGGCAATTCAATGCGATTGTGGGTGATTTGGCCGGCAACGCAGAGAAGATGCGGGAAATCTATGCCCGGGCGGTTAAGGCGGATGTAGATTTGCTGGCCTTTCCGGAATTAGCTATCTGCGGCTATCCGCCGGAAGATTTGCTGTACAAGCAGCATTTTTTAAGAGATTGCTCGCTGACTCTTGAAAAGCTTGCTGCCGATTGCCCGGACAAGACTGTAATAGTTGGCTTTGCTGAAGGCGAAGGAACCAAAAGCTATAATTCTGCTGCAGTACTGAAGGGGGGCAAAGTATGCAAAATATATCGAAAAGGTATGCTCCCGAATTATGGTGTGTTCGATGAGCGGCGATATTTTCATCCCGGTGACGAGCCGCTCGTTATCAACGCCGAAGGTCTCGATGTTGCCGTTACTGTTTGCTTTGATATCTGGAATATCCGGTGGCTTCGTAAGTTTCTCGCTGGCGCTGGCCGAATCCAGATGATTCTTAATATATCAGCCTCACCGTTTCATACAGGTAAGATCCGGGCGAGAGAGAAAGTGATTAATGCGTGTGCAAAGGAATTGAATTGCGCTGTCGCATACTGTAATCTCGTGGGCGGTCAGGATGAATTGATATTTGATGGCCGAAGCATTTTTGCTGATTCGACCGGCAGACTTGTTGCTAAAGCAAAAGCATTTGATGAGGATTTGATTATTGCTGATGTTGTCCCGGCAGCAGACGGGACTGTGCAAATCGAGCCGGTGCAGCCTGCTGCTCGGCAGCCGAGTAACCCTATTGATGAAATTTATCAGGCGCTTGTGCTCGGCACGAGGGACTACACACGCAAAAATGGTTTTAAGAAAGTGCTGCTTGGTCTGAGCGGCGGCATCGATTCTTCGGTTACTGCAGCGATTGCCGTAGCGGCATTGGGCCCCGAGAATGTTATCGGCATTAGTATGCAGTCGGAATTCAACAGCCCCGAAACGATAAGCGACGCCGAGAAGCTGGCTAAAAATCTGGGCATCGAGTTTCACACGATCCCGATTGGGCCGATGCTCGGTCAGTTCCACGAGTCGCTTCAAACCGTCGAAGGCTGGAACGATGAGGGGATTGCATACGAGAACCTGCAAGCCAGAATTCGCGGTTGTATCCTGATGTCACTGAGCAACCGGTTCGGCTCGCTCGTGCTGACGACCGGCAACAAGAGCGAGACGGCGGTCGGATACTCGA
The DNA here is from genome assembly GCA_049644065.1 of Sedimentisphaerales bacterium. Classification (GTDB taxonomy): domain Bacteria; phylum Planctomycetota; class Phycisphaerae; order Sedimentisphaerales; family Anaerobacaceae; genus JAFGPJ01. The sequence continues at coordinate 1,347 of JBARRE010000570.1, forward strand.
CTCTCTATGGTGACACCGCCGGCGGCTTCGGAATAATAAAGGACGTTCCGAAAACGACCGTTTACGAACTGGCCGAGCACATTAACAGGATCGGCGGGCGCCAAATCATACCGGCAGATGTGATAACCAGGCCGCCAAGTGCCGAACTCAGGCCGGACCAGAAAGACAGCGACTCGCTTCCCGATTACGATCTGCTCGACAGAATTCTCAAAGGTTATGTCGAAGAGGATAAATCCATAACGGAACTTGTTGCGCAAGGCCTGCCGGAGGATGTGGTCAGCAAGGTTGTTCGTATGGTCGACCGAAACGAGTATAAAAGAAGGCTGTCACCGCCTGGAATAAAAATCACGCCAAAGGCATTTGGTAAGGACCGACGATTACCGATTACGAATCGTTACAGCAATTGTAAGGATGAAATTTAAATCTACAGGTTCACTTCTTTCCGCCGGCAATTAGAAAAGATCGATTTAATCTTAGTACGCTCTACGAGAGGGCATTTTGTAAAACTATATTCCTGAGAGGGCATCCGTAATAGCTCTGCCGAATTGGACCGCAGCCAGCGGTCCAGTGGCGGTTATGATGGATCTATCCCGCTGAACAGGGAAAACAGTATATATAGCGCCGGCCTGTACGAGTCTGTCTCGTTCGGACAAGTAGCTCGTTGCTTGGATACCGGCGAGTACATTCGCATTGGCCAAAATCGTGGGAGCGACGCCAATTGCGCCAAGAACCTTTCCCTTGCGAACCGTCTCACGCACCATGTTCATAACAACAGCGCTGCCAGCATACTCGGCTGCTCCTGGGCCGCCAATAAAGATTATCGCATCATAGTCGTCGACCTGCAAACGGTTCACAGGAATACTTGCTTCGGCCACGTTTCCGAGCATTCCTCTTATTACGCCGGTTTTCGTGCTTGCAATGACTGTTTGCACCTGCGCGGCGTCGAGTACACGCTTTGTTTCGAAAAGCTCCTCATCTTGGAAATTCTGACTTCCAATGATTAGTGCCGCTCTTTTTCCCGCTGCACCAGCTTGTCCTCCGGAAGTTTCTGTTGTCCCCTGTCCTGCCGGGTAACCGACACAAATTATATAAAGTGGCTCCAGGTCTCTTCGAAGTTTGCAGACTTTGCGGACTTCCTTCGAATCAAAACCGCCGACCGTTACGGATCCCAGGTCTAAACAAACAGCCTGCAGCTGGATATTCTGGGCGATATGACCGGCTTCCATATGCATGTATGTTCGGGCCTTGTTCTTGTATTGGTCGGTCAGCTTTCTAACAGAGCCGGTAACGATGATATCACAACCGGCTCCAGCTATCGACTCCTGCCTCGAAGCGGCTGCCGCCAAGCCTGTGCGAATATCTTGATTCCCAATTTGCATCAGGCTGTGATCGGCCGGGCGATAAACAAACAAACCCTCGGGTGTGGCAAAAAGCAACTCTATGGGATAAGTCGCCCCTGCCGATGGTGCCGTACGCAAACCTCTTTGTGGCTCTGTTACGCCTTGGCCGGCCCAGGCCAATTGGCTGATCTGTGTGCGCTTGAGTGGTTGGCTGCTGAACTGTCGCACACTTCGCCGCTTAGCCAATGCCTCCTCGAGACTGATAGGCCCTGTCAAGTCGGGATCTGTAAGCTGGATTATCATCTGTGGAGTTCTGCTGCGCCCGAGACAAAGCGTTGCGGAACAAGTGAAAACTATTGCGAGAATTGTTAAGCGTTTCATTTCTTAATCCTCCAAAATAAGTTTTTTCAAGCGGAAGTTCACAATCGGTATATTTATATTATACACTCAATTCCGGATTTCCCAGATTAAACTTTCTTTTTAGGGCATAACTTCGTATATTTTTCCGCGCATCGGTTACTATTCCGGATCGGGCGAATAAGATCCTGATTAAGTATCTGATATTAGCTAATTGCGTATCTGCTTGTTCCGAGCGTTTTTGGCTTGTATCCAGCGAAGAGTGAAACGAAGCCCCGCTGCTTTGCTTTTATGAGGCAAAAGGGCGTTAAAGTGGATTTTCGAGAGATTATTAGTTTAGATGATGAAAAATGTTGCCGGATTAATTAGAAACAAAGTGTATGTCAATGTGTTTTTGTCTTTTGTGCTTTTTCCTCTTTTACAGTCGAAAAACTGCGAAGCCCTTGCCGCCGTTTCAGTAGGTCGGTGGGCTCGTTTCGAAGCATCCATTAAGAACGTAAAAAAATATCGGAATCCTTATAGTGACGTGGCATTGGATGTTACATATAAGAATCCGGATGGCAAGGAAGTCAAGTTTTGGGGATTCTACGATGGCGGACGGACATGGAAGATTCGGTTTATGCCCGACCGGATCGGCACCTGGAAATACGATGCTTTTTTCTCGGACGGCTCAGCGGGAGTCAGCGGAACATTTGAATGCATCCAGTCTAATATTCCAGGTATGATTTCCGTGGACCAGACAAATCCGGCATGGTTTGGCTACAAGGGGGGCGAACATCTTTTGGTCCGCAGTTTTCACGTGGGTGACCGTTTCTTTGCTGAAAACTGGCCGGCCCTTAAGCGCAAGGCGTTTCTGGACTGGCTGGAGACTCAGAGCTATAACATGCTTTCTGTGGCAAGTCACTATCTGAACCGTGACGCCGAAGGCCGCGGTCGCGGCTGGAGAACGCCCGACCTTTGGCCCTTAAATGCAGCGGAATTTCAAAAGATAGAAGCCATTTTGGACGACTTGGCTGCACGCAAAATTATGGTCTATCCCTTTGCCGGTTTCTTTGGACAGAGTTCGGACTTTCCTACAAATCACCGGGAGCAGACCGAATATATAAGATATATCCTGGCCCGTCTTGGGGCGTACTGGAACATTATTTTTAATGTGGCGGGGCCTGAACCAAAACTCAAACCCAATGAATTCAGAAACGCCATGACGGCAGACGATATCAGTCGCCTCGGTCGCGAGATTAAAAAGCTGGACATATTCGGGCATCTAATCTCGGTTCATAATCCAAGCGGAGACGATCCTTTCAGAGACGAGGATTGGCTCTCTTTCGTGACGCTGCAGGGTTGGAAAGGGACGAACTTGTCCGACGTTCACAGGGGTTTGTTAAAGAACCATCATGAAGCCAAGCCCCTTTATGCCCAGGAAGTATTCTGGCCGGGCAACAAATACCATAATATTCGGAATGACGTTGATATCCGCAAAAAGGCGTTTGTCATAATTATGTCGGGTGCAGCTATTAATTATGCGGATATGGACGGAAATTCGTCCTCAGGTTTCAGCGGAAGCATGGATCTGTCCGATAGGATTCAGGCACGGCACGATATTGTCAGGAAGGTCTGGGACTTCTTCGAGACGATACCGTTCTATCGCATGAGTCCCAACCAGTGGGTTGCGGATAGCGGCTTTTGTCTTGCGGAAGAAGGCAGGTGCTATCTGGTATATCTTGTCGGCGGTGGAGCCGTTAATGTTTCTGTGAGCGCCGGCTCGTACAATGTGACATGGATAAATGCACAAAACACCTCGGACAGGCGTTATGCGGGAATGACAAATAACGGCAAAAAACTTTCTGCCCCGAATGACGGTGATGACTGGCTGTTGCTTTTGACGGCAGAAAATATGGACAGTGCCGGCTCGTTGAATTCTCAGTGATACAGCCTTACTGAGCAAAAACTCTTTTAGGTGGTTTTTATGACTTTATCGCACCAACAAAAAATAGCGGCATACGTATTGGCTCTTTACTGGCCGGCGCTGTTTGTACTGGCACATATCCCAATCCCGCATGTCGTTCAAGAGGCCGATGTTTCAGATAAGAGCCTTCATTTTCTCGCGTATTTGATTTTAACTTTTTTGCTCTGGTCTGTTGTCAGTGGCGATCGAAAAGTTAAATGGCACCGAGCTGCGCCCTGGTTGGTGTTATTTGTGATAGTTGTGTATGGGATTCTTGACGAGTGGCTTCAGAGCTATGTGGCGGGACGTAGCTGTGATGTTCGGGATTTTTTCACGGACCTGGCAGGTGCACTTGCAGGCTTAATTCTTTCCTCATTTCTTACGTTTTGGCCTGCGGGACTTTTAGTGGCGGCCACTTTCATCTTTGGCATAACCAATGTCACGCGGGCAAATTTGGCCGACCTCCTTCCTGTTACAAATGCTGTGTTTCATCTCTTTGCTTATGCGATTTTGACTGTTCTATGGATTCAATGCTTACATCTTTTTCTTGCTGCAAAAGCCCCTAAAGCCAAATGGCTCATATTAGCGATAGCAGGGCCAACTGGCTTTCTAATAATCGTCAAATTATTTTCCGCTGTAGCCGGCAAAGATTTCGCACTTTCGGACATAATCATCTCCTTCGGAGCAATAACGGCAGTCGTTACGGTATTTTACCTGAGAGCACTATTTCATAAAACACAAGGTTCGAAAAGTGAAAACTGTGGTCCTTAGTCCGGGATTTTTCTAAGGTTTTTTTTGAAAGGCCTGTACAGCGGATCCCCGATCAGGAGCAACTGCCATGAATTAAAGGGTTTTGTGCGGTAGTATGCTTCGACAAGACAGCGACCTTGATACAGTTCGGCGAAAAATGCTCTTGGCTACGGAAATGAATGCAGGTAAGGTTCGCTCACCGCTCCGAAAGTTGCTGTGATTCCATCTATTAGCATGGATGGGCACCACTGACTGCTGTTCGGATCGCGCAGGTTAACGGCTTCAAAACTTGCTATGTGATATCCGATAGCGCCGTCGACAAACTCGAAGGCATCGACATATTTTTTCAGACTGTACCAGCCGCAGTAAACTAAAGCGAGTAAAATCACAGTGCCGATTCTAACCATCATTTCCGATGCTATATTAGGGGGCTCGAATATTATTGTGGACCGTAGGACCGATACGGTAAATCGATAGGGTAATCCCTGATCACTTCAGTATAATCATCAAACCAATAGGCATCCGGATTACTCGCCAGGGCCAGGAAACGCCCGCTGTCGGCATCTTCGGCGGCCCTGTGATATTTGAAATAGACGAAGTCTCCGATCCTGCCGACGATTTCGATCTTCCCGGTCGAATGTGACATGACAAACCGGACGCGTTTTGCCAGTCCGGAGACAAGGGCCTTTGCCTGCTCGACGATTTCGTACCCCTCCTCGATAGGGACCGTATAGGCTTTATTGCCAAGTGCCGGCCGACACTGGAAAATATAGTAGGGAACTGCACCAATAAAGGATAATTTGGCCAGCAGTTCCGCCATGACCTCGGGATTATCATTGACGCCTCTTATCAGCGGCATCTGGTTAGTGATCAGCGCGCCGGCTTTCTGCAGCAGGCCGACTGCCTTGATCGCGAGATCTGTCAATTCCCGCGGGTGGATGAAGTGAGTCATGATATATATTTTCTTCTGATCGGTGCTGTACTTTTTTATTATCTCGGGTAGAGCGGGATCTCCGACAATCCGAGATGGATTGAACGCCGGTATCTTTGTCCCGATACGAATAATACTGACATGTTCAATGTTCCTCAGTTCCCGGATAATATTCTCAAGCTTAGATGGTTTAAGTACGAATGGATCCCCTCCTGTCAGAAGTACATTGGTAATCTCGTCATGCTCCTTTATGTACTGTATCGCCGCGGGAAGGTCTCGCAGGTATTCGCTCTGCGGATTGATGAAGACGCGCTTACGGAAACAGTACCGGCAGATCCCGTCGCACACATTACTGACCAGCAGAAGCGCCGTGGAGGGATATTTATGTTCGAGACCGGGCATCACGCAATAGGTTTTCTCATCCGACGGATCAAGCCGGCCCCATTCGTCAAGCTCCTGCAGATTGGGAATGATCAGCTTTCGGAGCGGGTCGTCAGGGTCGTTCCAATCGATAAGCGACAAATAATAGTCGCTGCTGCGAAAAGCAAACTCTTCGGTCACCTGCTTGAGTTCGGCTTTTTCGGCAGGACTTAAGTGCTCCAACTGTTCTATTTTTGTCAGATATTTCATATTATTTTCATCCTTGATTCTCGACGGGTATCGAGTATTCAAGGTTTCTTAACTCTTGTGGATTCGGCTTGCGAGTATCTTTTTTCATAGATGTCTTTTCGGCTGAAGACATAGGCAATTGTAGCTAATATTATCCTTACATCAATCGAAAAGCTTGCCGTTTCCACGTAATTAACGTCAAGTTCAAGTTTTTCTTCTCGTTTTAGTTCTCCCCGTCCTGATATTTGTGCCAAACCTGTCAAACCGGGCCTGACAAGCAACCGCTTTTTCTGCCGTTCGCTCCACTCGGGTATCTGTGAAAGATACAACGGCCGTGGCCCAACGACGCTCATATCTCCCTTTAATATATTAAACAATTGCGGCAGTTCGTCAAGGGAATATTCACGTAAAATTCTCCCGGTTTTTGTGAGCCTGGGATCCCGGCCGGATTTTGGGCTGGGACCGAAAGGATCGGCGTTTATAGTCATCGTGCGAAACTTGTAAAACATGAACGGATTGCCGTTTTTGCCCGCCCTTTGTTGTTTGAATACGGCAGGCCCTTTACTGCTGACCTTTATCGCAATGACGATTAACAACAAAACTGGCCAGAGAATAATCAATAACGATAGAGATATGATAATATCAAGTCCACGTTTTAAAATCTTGAAAAAACTCATACAAATAGTTTACTCGAATACAACCTTAACGTCAATGCTGCGGTGATTGGTCTGGACAGGTTCAAGTACATCCAATAGACTAAAGAAAATCTATTTGTGCTTCCGTGCTTGGGAATTCTTCAGGTAAAGGATAAGAATATGCTGGATAATCTCATAGGTCCCGAAAGGCCCATAAGTTGGGTCCTGCAGTTCTGGCCTGTGCTTGTATTTTCATTTGTCTCGGCATTCGTTGCCACGTGGTTGTGCAAGAACATTGCAATTAAGTTTGGCATTGTCGATAAACCCGATTGTCTTGTCAAAACTCACAAAGCAAGCGTCGCCTATCTTGGCGGTGTGGGTATGCTTGTCGGATTAACCGCTGGCGTTTTTGTGGGTATTTATTATCTCCATGGTCGGCAGCATCTGCCTTCAACTTTTACCTGGCTTGTTGGCGTTTTGGCCGGTGGTGCGATTGCTTGCTTCATAGGTCTGGTCGATGACATATTCGACATAAAACCTTACCAGAAGATACTGGGACAAATCGTTGCCGCTGTTATTCTCGTGGCCGTGGGAGTCAGGCCCAGCCTTGGTTTTCTCAATGTATACCTCGGATTGAATATTCCGGATAACTTTGAGGTAATTTTGGGGATTCCTATTGTAATTGTCTTTGTCCTCGGAGCTACAAATTCGCTGAACCTTCTCGATGGTTTGGATGGCCTTTGTGCGGGTGTTACGGTGATTATCGCCTCGGCCCTTCTGATGCTGGCCATTCACCTTGGTACATGGGGTTCAAGCAAAGTGGGTGGCGACTCCGTCCGCGTCATTTTGTGTTTGGGACTTCTCGGGGCGGTCTGCG
>JBARRE010000571.1:0-1618 GCA_049644065.1 Sedimentisphaerales bacterium
CCAATCTAATTGTAGCCAGCAGTGACAGCGTTATCCTGGACGGTTGTAAAAACTGGGTGAATTTAGCTACTGAGATCATCACACAGAAACTCCCCTCGGCAATCGTGATAGACCTTGGATCTGAGGATCCTCTGAACGCTTCGAAATAAGTAAAGCGTTCCCAGATTTTGCCATTGTCCTTTTGCTGAGCCACCGAGAAAGCTGAAGTGTTGATGACAAGATTAACCGATACTAACGAAGCACTTCGGAATTATCGTCTGGTGGAGAGAATGACTATGTTGGTTTTTTGGGAATTTTATGTTGTTCATACACTCTACCCTTGGATAAGTCTTCCCAATGACTGTGTGAGAAAGTGGGTAACTCACGATCAAATTCTTTTAGGATCTCCTTTCTAACATCTTTCCATAAGGCAAATATTTGATCATGGCATTTCTTAGATTCACATGATTTATACGTGGAACCGAAACCCAAGTCTTCTATAAGGCTATACATGTCTTTGATAGGTTCGAATGGATATAAACCTCTACTAATAGCTGTTTCTCTAAGATTACAGAATACACCGCGCACTTCATCTATAGCAATGCTCAATTTTATTAACGTGGTTCGATATTGCTACTGAGTTGGGTTATCAAGACAGGAGTATTGGATTGCGTAGTGAACGGCCTCAACAAGTTTTGACCATAAGGATCTCAATTGTTGCTGATAGGCATTTCTTTGTTGAACACAGTAACCTAACCATACAGCTGCGATACCAAGAAATAGTGGCAAAAGGTCCTTGAAAGTTGAAAAAACAATCCGATCTTTTGAACAATCGAAAATACTAATAAGAATTCCAATAATAATAAGAAGAACAACGAAGGCAATAATTGCCACGATAAACCATTTTTTGATTGTTTTCTTCGTCATTATTGATCTATCTGATAAGACTTAACATAGTTATTATTTATACGTACAACACACTGAGAAAATTGAACGTAATCTTGGATTAACCGCTCGGTACATTTAGTTTTCGGTTTTTCTAAGCTCTTTGACATCTATTAAATCTTGATCTCTGGCGCTGGTTTCTTTTGATTTTATCAAATCCGCTTTTGATATGAACGGAATGACCAATCCCTCAATCTGCACCTTTTCCCGGTTTTTCCATGCGTTTTCGAAGGTCATCCCAGGTATGGACATCATGACGTCCAGCCGGAATGGTGGATTCCCCATCTGGTAGAAATAGCCCTCTTGGGTGAAATCGGCCGGAGCCAGATCCTTGAGTGGTGCGCCAAATTCCTTCAGCGCTGTATAAACTGCCTTTGAGTTCTTCTTATCTGTGGAGATCCATATATCCAGGTCTTTTGTGAAACGTGGCTCAGTGTACTTCATGACCGCATAACCGCCGACCACGAGATAACGGACCTTATACTTTTCCAAAAGACTCAACAGTTCTCTGAAGTCTGGGCTTGTCAACATGTTCGTGCCTGATCATCAAGTAATCCAATATCATATCGAGTGCTGCGTTGAAAATGGCTTGATCTCCTTGCCCTTGCCAGAACTCGATGTCGAAGCGGCCTTCGTCACCGCCAATCCGTTCATATGATTCTCTTATGTCTCGCATATATATAAATGATAGCAC
>JBARRE010000572.1:0-15935 GCA_049644065.1 Sedimentisphaerales bacterium
GAGTTCCTATTCTTGACAGCAGAACTTGTAGATTTGCGATTCTGCTGGTAGCTGACAAAGCGATAAACGTAATTGGCTGTTCGGGAAGTGAGCAACCAGACTTCCCACAACCTTTGGGACGATACCTTTTTTTTCAAATATTTCAATTTTGTTATCAACATTTAGCCATTCAGAAACGCTATGTATAGTGAATGGTTGGTAAAGGCCAGGGCTGTGAACTTTTTGTCTTGGAAAACCGACGAAATAGTTTAGATTATTCATTAGCAAGCGATAAGAGGCGGAAGTAAAGATGCGAGTTTTTAGGGTGGCAAATGGGTTTTTGAGGAAAAAATGTACCGGACACCTTAATTCTCCTGGACACCTTTAATTCTCCCGTTCTCCCCGGAATTGGGCCCCCGGCCTTTTACACTTTCTTGCTCCAAGAGGTCGATTTTGCCGCATCTATTGCTGTTTTCGCTTTGGCTTGATACCAAAGTTATGTAAAGACAGCTTGAGAAATCCACAGAAAATCTTGTGTAGATAGTGAAAAATATGTAAACATGTGAGTATAATATGTTATAGTTGGTTATATTGTGAAGGGTGTTAGCAATTGACTATGAACAAAGAGACCAGGAAATATTACGAATTGAAAGCTGAGATCATTCAAGCAGCGGCACACCCTATTCGCCTTGCCGCCATTGAGTTCCTCAGTAAGGGTGAGCAGTGCGTGTGCGATATCGTCGAGCATGTCGGGTCACAAAGGTCAAATGTTTCGAGGCATCTTTCCGTGATGGTTAAAGCTGGAGTACTTGAAAGTCGTAAAGAAGGTCTCAAGGTAATGTATTCCTTGCGAACCCCCTGTATCCTGAAGTTCCTGTCGTGTATAGATCAGGTTCTGAAGGAGAGAGTCGGAAAGGAAGCCGCCTTACTGAAGAGTCTTCAGAAAATGAGGGTATAATTTTTTTGCCCTAATATGTGAGTATAATGTTATATAGTGTTGTATCAGGTTGTCCGCTTGATGGTCGTGTCGCGAAGCCGGCTGTGTTCACCCGAAAAGATTGCCATAGTATGGGTAAGATTTCGGTGTTTTTATGGAATTGTAAGGTTTGGTTGTGTAGCCAAGCCATTGAGTTTTAAGTTTATTGTGAGTTTGGAGATTGTATCATGAAAAAAGTATTGATAACTGCATTGAGTTTAGTGATGGTCGGTTCTGTGTTGCTTTCTGCTGCAGGGCCAAAGGGACCAAATGGACCAAAGGGACCGAAGTATGTACAAATCTTTGGCGTAATCACGTCCATCGATGAAGCAGGTGGAGTATACACTCTAACGATAGATGATCAGGTATTGGATGTTTTAGTTACAGGCGACACGGTGGTGATGGAGTGTACAATACCAGTTACTCCTGCCGATCTGGCGGTAGACGATATCGTGAAAGTCCGCTGGGTTAGTGGAGAACTCGTGGCCGACAAGATAAACATCTTATGTGAACTACCGGAATTAGGTCTTTAGGGTTGGCGATGCCCCCTTTTGGATCGGTGCGGCTACACCTACGTAGCGGGTTTGTTCTTATGACAATTAAAGGGCTGGCGGTTCAAGACACTGCCAGCCCTTTTTCCTTATTGCTAAACGAAATAAGAATTTACGTCCAGTGGTGGGTGCAACATGAGGGTATAGCAAGTATGGGAGCTTGAACATAATGGGATAACAGAATTATTAGGGCCGTTTACCGATTTATGAGGTTGTAGGAGAAAAGTGATGGCAAAGACGTATAGAAACAGGAGAAAAAGAACTGAATACACGGAATCGGCAACCATCCCTATTTAACCCTGAATGGAGACATGCCTGAGATGTCAATCAACCAGTAAGGCTAAAACTTCGTCAAGTTTTGCCTTATTATTTCTGTCTTTTAAGTAATCGTTTTTGCAAAACAAACCCAATTTGTCGGAGGGGCAAATTTGTGCTAAGTTAGTAATGACAATGGTTTATGGAATTTTTAGCGGTTGGAGGCTCGTTTTTGGCTGGTTGGGGCGAAAAGGGCCGATGAAGGATTTTATGGCTTTTTTTCAAAAAACTGCCGGTTATGATATTGACCTTAGGCGGAAAATAGCGTAGACTAACGAGCTTATATTTTCTTAGCACCGAAAAGATCGGCAGTAAACGGCCTTTTCGATGCTTAATATCGGATATATTCTATTAAGGGAAATAGTTAAATGCCTAAACAGAAGACCCATAAGGGATTGAGCAAAAGAGTCAAGGTTACTGCTACCGGCAAGGTAAAGAACCATCGCTCCGGCGACGGGCATCTGATGAGCAGTAAAAACGCTAAACACCGAAGGCGCGTCAGCAGTTCGACTATTATGACCAATAAAATGGCCAATACAGCAAGGATTAAACTCTGCAAATAGGAACAGTGAGAAAATATTCAATAGAAAATAGTCAATAATCAATTGAATTGGCCTGCTTCTCGGCTCTCATTCAGCTGCCGCCAGCGGGCCTTAAGAATCGATAAATTTCAAAGGAAAGCTGAAAATGCCAAGAGTAAGAAAAGGCGCCGCAAGACGCCAGGCGAGAAAACGAGTCCTCAAAGCAGTAAAAGGCCATCGCGGTTCCGCCGGCCGGCTGTATCGGCTGGCCAAAGAAGCCGGAGTTCGAGCGGCAGTCAATGCTCGAGTCGGCCGAAAACTCCGAAAACGCGACTTCCGGGGCCTGTGGATTACCCGATTGAGCGCAGCATGTCGCCAGCGGGGCGTCAGATACAGCGTGTTCATTAACGGCTGTAAAAAGGCAAAAATTGCCCTGAATCGGAAAATGCTGAGCGAAATTGCTATTGACGACCCGAAGGCCTTCGACGCTGTTGTCGAAGCTGCAAGTGCCGCGGCGAAATCGTAAATCGTAACAAGGCCTCGTGTTACGGGCCACTACGTGCGAAGTACGAGAAAATGCTTGAGCAATTTGAAAAAACCGGCGAAGAAGCCCTCGCTGAGCTGCAAAAGGTTACCGATATTGCCGCTCTGGAGGAGTTCCGCATAAAGTATCTGGGCCGCAAAGGGCAGGTTACCCAGATGCTAAGCCGGATCGGAAAATTTCCGCCCGAGGAAAAGCCAAAAGCGGGCCAGCTTGCCAACAAGATCAAAAAAGATGTAACCAGGGCGTTCGAAGAGTCGAAAACAGCTCTACAGGTGCGGCAGGGCGAACCAAAGGATCTGGTAGATGTCACTCTGCCGGGCATACCCGTCGGGATCGGCAAGACGCACGTCATTACGCAGACGTTAGATGAGCTGCTGGAAATATTCGGCAGAATGGGCTTCGGCGTTGTTTACGGACCCGAGGTCGAGGACGATTGGCATAATTTCATCGCACTGAACATCGGCCCCGAACATCCGGCGAGAGATCCCAGAGATAACTTCTATGTTTCCGATGAAACTTTGCTGCGGAGCCAGACTTCGACAATTCAGATTCGCGTGATGGAGCGCACGAAACCGCCCATTCGAGTTGTCGCGCCGGGGCGGGTCTATCGCCCGGATACCGTAGATGCGACGCACATGTATATGTTTCATCAGCTCGAAGCACTCGTCGTCGACGAGGGTGTCAGCATGGTCGATATGAAGACCACCATCGAGCAGTTTATCCATACCTTTTTCGGCCCGGATACGAAATGGCGATTCCGGCCGAGCTTCTTCCCGTTCACCGAACCCAGTGCCGAGGTAGATTTGCTGCTGAAGGATAAGACCGGCGGCGAAAGCTGGGTGGAGATGGGCGGCTGCGGCATGGTTGATCCGAACGTGTTCGACGCCGTCGGCATCGACAGCGAAAAATACACCGGTTGGGCCTTTGGCTTCGGAATCGAACGGCTCGCCATGAGAAAATACGACATCACCGACATCCGCCTGCTATTCGAGAACGACCTACGATTCCTCGACCAGTTTTAAGGTAATAAAGAGCTATATCCGGAAGGATAATGTTCCATGATTACAAAAGAAGAAATCCTTCGGACTCTTGCCAAAGATAAATCCGAGCTGCAAAGACAATTTAAGGTTCGCAGTATGGCATTATTCGGCTCTTATGCGAGAGGAGATCAGAAATCAGACAGCGATGTGGATATACTCGTCGAGGTTGACCCCTCGATAGGTCTGGAGTTCGTAACGTTGGCGCAGAGAATCGAGAAATTGCTTGGAGTCGACGTTGACCTTGTCTCAAGCAGGGCGGTCACATCCAAAGCGATGGAATTCATCAAGCCGGAATTGATTTATGTCTAAAAGACCAACAGATTTACTTATAAATGACATCCGTGAATCCATTGACAGAATTGGAGAATATACCAAGGGAATGTCGCTTGAAGAGTTTACAAAAGACCAGAAATCCATCGATGCTGTAGCCAGGAACCTTGAAATTATGGGTGAGGCCGCAAATCGACTACCGGACGAGTTCAAGGAAAGCCATTCAGAGATAGAATGGTTCAAGATCGTCGGGCTGCGGCACCGGATTGTTCATGAATATTTCGGCGTTGATCTTGAGATTATCTGGCGAATCCTGCAGAAGAATTTGCCTGAATTGCGTCGGTCTCTGTCTCAAATATAAATTCGGATGATTGTGTCAGAGCCATTCGGCTTTAGGACCACGATCCATTAAAATACGAATCATTCGACCTTCGGGCGGCTCGAACCAGGACACAATCGCTGCATAATTGTGGGGCGTATAGTGTCATTTGACGGAGTCGTCGGGCGGCAGGCCGAGCTTTTTGTATAGGTTTCGCCGGCCGGCTTTGTCGCCTTCGAGGATCGTTTTGGCGTACTCGGCCACTTCCTTTGCGTGTGCTCGCGGGACCACGATTACGCCGTCGCCGTCGGCGACAATGACGTCACCCGGCTCGACCAGGACGCCGCCGCAGACGATGGGGCGGTTGACCGATTCGACTTCGTTTCGGCCCGGTCGAATGCCCCGACCCGGTTTTCTGAAATAAAGCGGGACCTTCTCGGTTATAATTTCATCCGTGTCGCGGGCCGTGGCGTTGGTAACCACGCCGACACAACCGCGGACCTGCCAGCCCATGATGTTGTTCGAGCCGATAGAGCCAACGTCGGAATCCGGAGCATCGTCAATAACCAGTGCCGTGCCCTTGCGGATGAGCGGGACGAAAGGCTCGCTGGATAGCTGGTTGTACCACTGGCCGACCCAGCGGTCGAATGGTACGGTATCCATACGCGGGGCCGGCGGCTTGTTGGTCGGGACGTAGCGGACAGTCACCGCAATGCCGATAAAGCGGTGTTTATAATGCACAGTATCTTTCCATAAAGCGTGGATTTCGGGCGACATCAGGCCGGTATTGGTCAGGCCGACCTTGTCCATCCCGTCGGAAACATCGGCTACACGCAGGCCCTCGAAGAATTTGAGGATTTGCTCATCGTCTTGAGCGGTGTAGACTTTTGTTGGAATGTAGTTTTTGCCGGCCCTCAATTCCTGAGTGTTCGGCCCGGCGTTCTCGTTAGCTAATGCCGGCCTGGAGTAAGAATCTGAAAAAACCAGCGAGAATCCCAATGTCACGATTAAAACCAGTACGGTTGCCACTATTGTTGTTTTTGAGCTTCTTGTTTGCATTTTCCTGTCTCCCAAATTTGTAAATGTTCAAACCAGCTTGTTTTTATGGTCGGTACAATATCAGCCTGTCAATAATATATGCTCTTGTTCGTACGGTACAAGACAAAAAGGGAAGTTCTTGATTATTTTGAGATATTCAGGTAGGTTGGCACGGCATGGAAAACCGGATAATTTAGAAGCAAAAGCGATGATTGAAATAACAGGTGAAACATTTATAAATGAGGATGAGCTTGTATTCAAGGTCTCCCGGAGCGGCGGGCCGGGGGGGCAGAATGTCAATAAGGTCAATACTCGGGTAACGCTGTTTTTCGATGTGGCTCATTGCGGGAGTCTCTCTGATTGGCAAAAGCAGAGGATACTTACTCGCCTGGCGACGCGGGCCGACAAGAATGGCGTTCTGAGAGTTGTCTCGCAAAAGTTCAGAACACAGAGGGCAAATCGCAACGCCGCCGTCGAGCGATTGCAACAATTGCTCACCGATGCTCTGAAAACCAGGCCAATTCGGAAAACGAGTAAGGTCTCGTATGCGGCGAAGCAGCGGCGATTGGAGGAAAAAAGACGGAGAAGCCTGTTAAAGCGGCAGAGGTCAGCGAAGAACCTGTCCGGAGATTTCGCAGATTAGGGCAGCGACAACACGATGAGCATTATCGACGTTTTCGACCTCGGGCCAGTACAAAAACCACGACAGCGGTAATAATAATGAGTACCAGAACTTCATTTTGCCCCAACAAAACACCAAGCATCGCAACTTGCTTCCTAACTTATTTGACCTTGTTTTGGTCGGTTTCCAATTTTTACAAGTCTCGGTTGACGAGGATATTCTCAGTCTTTTTCGCGGAAAATCAAGTAAATATTTAACGTTACTGACTTCTTTTCCGCCTTTCGGTTATAAAAACTGGCGGAAGGAAACAATTTTTTATAGATTAAAGTTCGTGCTACTACGTCGTATTAGTAGGTAAGCTGATTCCGAGGTTCTTTAGGCTGAACTTAGATGCTCGAAGAAAAGCGCCTAATATGGGAACTCAAGCAAGGCAGCAATGAGGCCCTGCGTCGGATTTATATGGAGTACAAAGATAACCTGCTGACAATTGCTGCATCTATGCTGCACGATACGTACGCCGCAGAGGATGTTCTGCACGATGTCTTTGTGTCCTTTGCCGGGAGCATCGGAAATATTCAGCTCCGGGGCAGCTTGAAAAGTTATTTAACAGCCAGCGTCATTAATCGCGTGCGGGATATGTACCGTAAAAAAAAGCATCATCTGGTTGAGCTTGAAGAAGCGGGCCAATTGGCCGGGGATTTCGATGGGCCCGTGCGGTCGGCTGAATTTGGCGAAGAATCCGGGCGATTGACAGATGCATTGGCCCAGCTACCGTTGGAGCAGCGAGAAACCATTGTCCTGCATTTGAACGGCGGGATGAAGTTTAAGGAAATCGCCCGAATGCAGAGAATTCCGCTGAGCACCGTCCAGGGCAGATACCGTTACGGGCTCGACAAAATGCGGACAATCTTAAAGGAGAGAGCGAAGAAATGAGTTCTGCGAACAATATAGAACGGGCAATCGCCGAGTTGAATCTGACGACCAGAGCCGAGACGGACAAGCGCATTCTTGACGACGCTAATGCGGCTCTCGGCAGGGCCGTACATAAGCAGCAGCCAACGACAGATACCGGCATTTGGCGGATGGTTGTACGAAGCAGAATTGCCGTACCGGCTGCCGCCGCAGCGATGATTCTGATTTCTTTCGCCTTTTTCCTTAGCACACTGAACAAAGATGCTGTCACTATCGAAGAACTCTGCGGAACGCTAGGCAATGCCGGAAATGTCTGCGTCTCCACGTTTCAGGCCGACGAGACAATCCCATACCAACAAGTGTGGACATCGCAGAGTATGAAAATGCGACTATTCAAAATCGGAAGCGGCAATCAGGCACAGTTCGCTTTGTGGGATATTCCGAACAAAGTCAAAATGACAATGTATCTGTCTGCCGTTCAGACACAAGCGCTTACCGAACAGATGCTCGCCGAACTTGAAAAGTCCGTTACTCCACTCTCCGGTATATCTCCTTTTTCCTATATAAGAGACATTCCCGAGCAGGCTCGATGGAATCGCATAAGTGACCCGGCAGTGTCGGTAGTCGTCCCCGGCAGCGAAGTCTATGAGATGGTTTGGACACAGCAAGGTACGACATCCGAATTGGTTTTGTATAGGAAGTGGCGGGTGTTCGTCGATGCCAGGACCAATCTGCCCAAAAGGGCAGAATCGTATGTTAGGTCCGGGATCGAGCAGAAGTATAGACTGGAGAGCTTTGTCATTATTACATATCCCAGCGAGAGCGAGATTCAGGATATTGTTCGAAATATATTCGGTCCGCGCGATGACCGGCCGGATGATCCGGAATATATTGGCACCCCGGGAGCCCAAAGATAGAATCTGTGCCGGCAAACATTCTCCCTGTTGAGGTTGAAACCCGCCGCCGATTGTGATACAAAGGTGGTCAAAAGACTAATTTCAGATCAGGGATGGTCCCTATGGCGGTTCAGTTTATTCTTGGCAGAAGCGGTACCGGAAAGACTCGCTGTTGTATCCGGGCGATTGTCGATGCACTGCTGGAGCAGAGCGAGCAGCAGTTGATTCTGCTGGTTCCCGAGCAGGCGAGCTACCAGGCGGAACGGGCAATTCTGGCCGATGAAAGAATCGCCGGCTACAACAGGCTGCACGTTCTTTCATTCGACCGGCTGCAATTCATGTTGCTGGGGAAAAATACCGCCATGCCCAGGCTTTCACGTGTCGGCCGGCAAATGATAGTCCACCGGATCCTGCGCGACAATCAGAGTAAACTACAGCTCTTTGGCACCGAAACCGCCTGGTCCGGCTTGTCCCGACAAATGGCTCAGACGATTACGGAACTGCACCAGTATGCAAAAACTCCCGATGACGTCGAGAAGTTGCTGAGCGAACTGGTAAAAGACGGGCGGCAACATTTAGCCGTACTGAAATTCACCGATATCGGCCTGGTTTTCAGTGAATACCTGAAATTCATCGAGGGTGATTTTATCGATCCGGACGCTCAATTAATGCGTGCCTGCGGGGCGGTAGCAGCGTCAAATCTGGCCAAAGGCGCGAGGTTGTGGATCGACGGCTTTGCCGGCTTTACAACGGCTGAGTTTGCGATTCTCGCTGAACTGCTGAAAATGGTAAAAGATACGCACATCGCTCTTTGTCTGGATCCGTCGAATATCGATTTGAAGAATCCTGATACCGAGAAGCTCGATGATGTTGGCTTGTTCAATCCGACCGACCGGGTGTTCTGCAGCCTTTTCGAGCTTGTCAAAAAGAGCAGGCTGAAAATAGCTGAGCCGTGCATCCTTGGCCGGACAATTCGGTTTTCTCAATGCCGCGAGCTTGCCCACGTCGAACGCAATGTTTTTAAGCTTCAAGCACCCAAAATGCCGGCATCGGAAAACATCCGTATCGTATCGGCGCCGAATGAGCGGGCGGAAGTTCAGTTTGTCGGCAGGCAGATACGTCAGTTGGTAAGGGAGAAAGATTTACGATATCGTGACATAGCGGTAATCGCATCGGACATCGACCGATACGAACACTATATAAGGGCGTATCTTGAAGACTACGGCGTGCCGTTTTTTATTGACAAGCGAAGGCCGTTGAATCACCATCCGGTTGTTCAGCTCGTCTCTTCGGCTTTGCAGGCGGTTACCGGCGGCTTTATGTACAGCGACATTTTCGCCTATCTTAAAGCCGACCTCGTGCCCATAAAAAGTTACGACATAGATTTGCTGGAAAATTACTGTCTTGCGTTCGGTATATCGGCACGTGACTGGCAGAGCGACAATCCGTGGCGTTTTGCCGGGCCGGACAATGAGCGGTTTGATGAGCGGCAGATCAACGACATCCGCATAAAAGTCAGCCGGCCCCTGCTGGAACTGCGGGACAGGCTGTGTCCGGCTGATGAGCAGGCAAAAGCGCTCGGCGCCGAAGAGTTAACACAGGCCATCTTCGATTTTCTTGAGCAGCTTGATGTTAAGGAAACGATTGGCGGTTGGATAAAGCAGGCCAATGAGAAAAAGGACCTTGCGACTGCAGATGAGCATCGGCAATTTTACAATCAGTTTCTTGATATATTTGACGAGCTTGTCGAGGTCTTCGTCGGACAAACAATGAAGGCGGAGGATTATCTTGCGATTCTTCATTCGGCTTTTTCCCAGTTGACGCTGGCTTTCATTCCCCCGGCCCTGGACCAGGTGCTTGTCGGTTCCATCGAGCGCAGCCGGCATCCCGATTTGAGAGCGGTTTTCTTGATCGGGGCCACACAAAAGCAGTTTCCGGTGCCGGTTTCTTCGGACAGCATCTTAACCGACGAGGACCGCATCGCTGCCGAATCTGCGGATTTCCCATTGGCGGCGACTTCCAGCCAGACTCTCGCCGAGCGCCAGTATCTGGCTTATATCGCCTTTACCCGGCCTTCGGAATTTCTTTGGGTGACATATCCTTCGGTTGACGATAAAGGCGCTGCTGTTCCGCGTTCGCAGTTCATAGGCGATCTCGAATCGTTGTTTGAAAACCTCGGGGAAGAATCAATCGCAGGCCGGCAGATTAATGTCGAAAATGTGCACAGCGAGGCCGAGCTTGCGGACTTGCTCTGCAGCGGGCTTGGAAGGGATAGTTTTTTGCCCGAAGCTGGTAACGACAGTCAATATGACAAGTTGCTGGATGATATTTACTCTGATGAACAATTTGCGAAACTGGGCTCTAAAGTTCTTTACGCGCTCAACTACGAAAACCGGGCGTCACTGGATTTGGATATTGTCAAAGAGCTTTTTGGCCGGCGGATAAAAAGCTCGGCGACCAGGTTGGGGACTTTTGCAGCCTGTCCGTATCAGTATTTCGCCCGGTATACGCTGGAGCTGAAAGAGCGGCAGGAATTCAAGTTCGAGCCGCTGGATCTGGGCAGCTTTTATCATCGAATTCTGGATGCTTTACTTAAGCGGCTTGATGCTGAAGGAAAAGACTTTGCGGGGACTGATGATGGTGAGCTTATAACGCTTCTGAGAGAAGAAATTGAAAAAATTACGAAGAAAGATTCTTTTATATCGAATTTTGTCAGCCGCCGGGGCTATAACGAGTTCATCATAAATTCCGCCGGTAGGGTCCTCGAAGATTGCGTCATGGCGATAGCTCAAATGGTTCGGACGGGAAGTTTCAGGCCGAAGTTCTCGGAGGTATCGTTTGGCAAGGCTGGGAACACGCGAGAGACGCTTGGCAATTATGAGCTTGTTTTGGCGGATAAACGCGTGCTGTCGTTGGACGGCAAAATCGACCGGCTTGATTTTGCAGACGCCGGCGGCGAGAAGATTACGCTTGTTTTCGATTATAAACGACGAGAAACGTCCTTCGGCTGGTCGGAGTTCTGCCACGGCCTTGATATGCAGCTCCCGATTTACATGCTGGCTGTTCGTAATGCAGCCGACCCGGGCAATAAAAACGTGGCAGGTGCATTCTATATGCCGATCGAGGTAAGCCCTAAAAAGGCCACACTCGGCAAGCTTCCGGATAGAAGTGACAGCTTTGACTACAAGGCAAAAGGGATATTCAATGGGGATTTCTACCGGCAATTGGACGGCCAAACAGATTCCGGCTGGAGCAGGTTCTACAATTTCTGTGTCACCGCCAAAGACGAACAATATGGAAACTACGCCAGAAGCGGGGCGTTGAAGCCGAACGATTTTGAATCGCTCCTGCGATTTGCCGGGCAAAGAATTATTCAATTGGCTCAGGAGATTGTTTCGGGCAAAATTGACGTCAGTCCATATCGCCTGGGCCAGGTATCGCCGTGCAGTTACTGCAAGTACAAGCCTGTCTGCCGGTTCGACTGGCAGATCAATGACTACAATTTTCTGGAATCGCTGAGTAAGTCCCGGGTTCTTGAAAGAGCAGAGGTGGTCGATGGCTGAGAAGAAGATAGAATGGACCGATCAGCAGAAACGTGCGATTGGCGCACGCGGCAGCGACGTTGTGGTGACGGCCTCGGCGGGCACCGGGAAAACCGCCGTGCTGTCGGGCAGATGCGTCAATATCATATCCGACAAATCAATATGTCCCGATGTCCGGAGTATCCTCGTGCTGACTTTTACCGAAGCTGCCGCCGAGCAGATGCGTTCGCGAATCGCCGGGCAGTTGAGAGATGCATTTCTCGAAAAGCGGAATGACCATCTTCGCCGCCAGCTAATGCTGCTCCAGAGCGCCGATATAAGCACGATCCATTCGTTCTGTAAACGGCTGATCACGGAGTATTTCTACAGGCTCGGCCTGGATCCGACGTTCGGCGTCATTGATGCCGACGAGCAGACGTTGCTCAAAACAGAAGTGCTCGAAAAAACTATCGACCATCTCTGGCAGGAAAACAGCATCCGGGGACCTCTCGAACAGCTTTTGTATAGGCGGGACCTTCGTACCAATGATGGTTTTCTGACTCGGATCATTGAGCTGAGTGATTTTCTGGACGGCGTTATCTCACGGGAGAAGTGGTATGAAAAGGCGGCACAGCTTGCAGAAGTCGCAGATCCTTTTGCAACCGACCTGGGCGAAAAACAGAAGCAAATCGTTACCGCCAGGTTGCAGAACATTCTCGAAAAACTTGACCACGCCAGGAAACTCTGCGAAAGTGAAGGCGGCGATGCCGGCTGGGATGAGAAACTGCAGGACAGCCACGTTGCACCTGTTGTAAAATGTATCGAGATATTGGAATCCGGCGATTGGGACACGTGTGCCGGGGCGATAAGGAGTTTCCAAAAGCCCACAACTCGTAAACCCAAAGGTCTGCCGGAGCCGATTGCCGCTCTTATTCAGAGTACCGTTAAAAGTGCCGTAGATGTATTCGCGGAGCTTTCTGAGCTTGCAATCATAAATCCCGATTATCTTGACAGGTTTGGCGACCTGGTTGGATCGCAAACGGGTGTGCTCGTTGAGCTTGTTAAGAAATTTGATCAGCTATACGGCAAGGCCAAGCGGGCAGTCAACTGCCTGGATTTCGCCGACCTCGAACATTATGCCCTGAAACTCCTGAGTGACCAGACCTCTTTGGAGGACAAGCCTGCTGCTTCGCAAACGGCCTTGGCGCTTCGGCAGAAGTACAAACATATAGCTGTTGACGAATATCAGGATATCAACTCCGTTCAGCAGCGGATACTCGAGATGCTCAGTCCCGGCGGGAATATCCTGGGAGTCGGCGACGGCAAACAAAGCATCTATGCATTTCGGGGGGCTATGCCGGACATTTTCCTCGAACAGGTAAAATTGGCTTCGTCCGATCCGGCGAATGCCCCGGTTAGCTTGCGTGTCGATCTCAATGTGAATTTCCGCTCAACGAAAGGGATACTCGATTTTGTGAACGAGATATTTTCTCGAATCATGACGGAATCTTTCACTAAGATTGACTACGACGAATCTTCCAGATTGAAGCCTGCTCCGGTGGAAAAATCCAAAGCTCATGCGCTGGGCGGCGGGAAAAATATTGTCGAGTTCCACATACTTGACAAAATCGGCAATAGCCCGGATTCGCAGGGACAGCAGGCCGGAGAATCCGTAAACGAGAACCCGGATCTTGTCACTTCTCGCCAGACTCAGGCGGCAATGATTGCTAAGCGTATCAGGCGGATGGTGGGGGCCGATACGGGGAAAGCCGAGTTTCAGGTAAATGACGAACAGCAGGGCACTATGCGTGATGTCGAATATCGTGATATTGTCGTTTTGATGCGCTCTTTGGCAAAAAAGGCGAATGATTATGTCGAAATATTCAGGCTGGCGGGCGTACCCGTGAGCTGCCAGGCTACGGCGGGATATTTCGAGGCTACCGAAATCAGTGATTTTGTCGCCCTGCTGAAGGTGCTGGATAATCCCCAGCGGGACATCGAATTGGCCGCGTTTCTGCGAAGCCCGTTTTTCAAGGTCAGTGACACAGAGCTGGCAAAGATAAAGATGCACAACAGAACACAGCAGCGGCACAAAAGCTACTATGATTGTGTGCTCGAATATTGTCGAGGTGGCGAGGACGCCGGACTTGCCGGCAGGCTCGAAAAAATACTCGCTCGGATTGAACAATGGCGGACAATTGCCAGACGAGGTAACCTTGCGGACATGATCTGGGTGATATATCGCCAGACCGACTTCTTATCGTTTGTCTCGGCTCTGCCGAACGGTCAGGCTCGCCGGGCGAATCTTCTCAAGCTCCACGACAGGGCGATTCAGTATGAGGGCTTTGCAAGCAGCGCCGGCGTTCCTTCACTGACGCGATTCGTTGAATTCATTGAAAAGCTTCAGGAAGCCGGGCAGGATTGGGCGCCGGCCGAGCCGCAGTCTTCGGCGGGTAATGCCGTTAGAATTTTGAGCGTTCACAAAAGCAAAGGGCTTGAATTTCCAGTCGTCTTTTTAGCCGAGCTGGAAAGCCGGTTCAATAAAAGGGATGTCCAGGCAGACTGCCTTATCGATGCGGATCATACGCTGGGGCTGCAAATTATCGACCGGGAGTCGAACAGTAAACTAAACTCGCTTGAACACCAGGTCATCGAAGAGCAAAAGGCTTCCATGGGACTGGCCGAGGAGATGCGAATCCTCTACGTCGCGATGACGCGTGCGAAAGAACGGCTTATTTTAACTGCTTCGGCGAAGCACAAAAAATGCAGGGAGATTATTTCAGACGGCTTCTTTTTTGGCGATAAGCCCATCCCTGACTGGCAGCTTCGCGACTGCCGAAATCCGCTGGAATGGATACTATACGGACTCTCCGGCCGAAAGATTCTGCACGAAGTTTTTGAAACCGGTTTGGCGGAGCGGGCTATCGGCGACGATTTATTTAGTTTTAAGCTTCATGACCAGTCCGATCTGAAACAACTGGCCGAATCTATCATGAGACTTAAGGCCGGTAAATCGACTCGGCCGTCCGCGACTTCGAAAAAACAATGCCCGAAGCAGCAAGAGCCCCAACTGCTTGCCCAGGTAAAGAGATCATTAACCTGGCGTTATCGGTTTTCAGATGCAGCACTCCTGCCGGCGAAAAGTTCTGTGACGCAACTGACGCACGGCAACGATGAATACATGAAGTTTGATTATTCCGGGGCCCTGGATCGCCGGCCGCGTGCTTTGATGATAACCGAGCCGGACTCCGGCGAGCCTATCGATGGCCGGCTCATCGGCACTGCCACACACCTTGTAATATCACAACTTGATTTGGCTGGCCCAGTCACCAGAGAAACGGTCGAGAAAACGATAGAAAAGTGTCTGGCGAACAGTGCAATCGTCCCTGCCGTTGCCAAGCGAATCGACACAGAATCGATCCTGGCATTTTTCGAAACCGAGCAGGGCAGGTTGATTTTCGATCCGGCCAATAAAGTCTGGCGTGAATGGCCTTTTACTTTCGCTCTTCCGTCGTCCGGTTGGGAGAATTCGTCTGCAGCGGAAGATACGATTGTCGTCCAGGGTATCATCGATCTGTTGGTTCGTACGGCTCATGGCCTGGTAGTAATAGATTTCAAAACTGATAAGATTAAGGCGGGGCAAGCCGAAGAACGTGCAGAACTTTACCGCCGGCAGTTGGAGCTTTACAGCAGAGCCGCTTGCGCCATCCTGAAAGACAAGCCGGTCGGCAGGTGGCTGTATTTTTTGACTCCGCGTGTTTCCGTAGAGGTGTAGAAAATTATGGAAGTATCCCGGTTTGGACGGAAGATCGCAGAAACATCCGGTATCGGTCAACTGATGGAAGACCTGGGCGTCGCATATTCGGAAGGCCGGAATATTCTAATGCTCGGCGGAGGAAATCCCGCCCATATTCCGAAAGTCCAGCAGTGCTTCCGAAGCAGTATGGAGAAGCTCCTGCAAAACGGTGCCGAATTCGAGCGGGCCATCGGGAGTTATGACCCCCCCGGCGGCAACCGGGAATTCATCGAGGCTGTTTCCGCCTTGCTCAGGAGCGAGCTTGGCTGGGACATAGGGCCGGAAAACGTCGCCCTGACAAACGGCAGCCAGACGGCATTTTTCATTCTTTTCAACATTTTCGCCGGCGTCTTTGAAGGCCGGGCCGGCAGGAAAATCCTGTTTCCGCTGGCCCCGGAATATATTGGGTATTGTGATGTCGGTCTGGAGGAAGATATGTTTATAGCCAACAAGCCTCAGATCGAGCATTTAGACGACCATGTCTTTAAATATCATGTCGATTTTGATAAGATTAACATTACCGACGAGATTGGTGCTATTTGCGTATCGAGACCGACCAATCCTACCGGCAATGTCTTGACGGATGCTGAAATTGAAAGACTGAATGAGCTTGCCCTCGCTAATGATATTCCATT
>JBARRE010000573.1:0-6949 GCA_049644065.1 Sedimentisphaerales bacterium
CGAAAACGCCATATGGGAAGAAGACCTCACGTAAGAGGCAAAGCAATGAATCCCGTTGCTCATCCTATGGGTGGCGGCGAAGGTAGAGCAAATGGCGGACGGCATCCCTGTTCGCCCACTGGTGTGCTTGCAAAAGGTGGAAAAACAAGAAATCCTCGAAGTCCGAGTAACAATAGAATTATTCGAAGACGAAAGAGTGGAAAGTTCCAAATTAGAGTGTAGCAGGCAAAGAGAGATGGTCGCGTAACTATTGTTGTTTGAAGGTTGAGTAAATCCGAATGGGAAGATCAAGTAAAAAAGGACCATACGTTGATGATAAGCTGTTTATCAAAGTCAACAAGCAAATAGAATCCGGTTCTCGTGAACCGATAAAAACGTGGGCGAGAAGATGTACGATAGTTCCCGAGTTCGTCGGTATTACATTTCTGGTCCACAATGGCAAAATGTTTCATAAGGTCTTTATTACCGAGGATATGGTCGGACACAAGTTAGGTGAATTTTCGCCAACAAGGATGTTTAAAGGTCATTCGAGCAAAAAGATAAAATAGTAAAATAAGGCAATATTGATATTTGGGAGCGTTAACGAAGAATCAAAACGATCAGGAAGAGATTCTTTACTTTGCTGCTCCGTTGAGAATGAATTAAGGTCATTACGGTAAATATGTTAAGTGCTGATAAACTAAAAGAGCTTTGCCATGAACAGCGGATAAGTGTGGATGAGTTGGCCAGCCATCTTGCCAGGGGAGGATTTGACAGCCAAAAAGCGGCAGTGGCTGTGAAAAACTGGCAAAAGGGTCTTTTTAAGCCCGAACCGCGTGCAGATGATATTCGTCGTTTGGCGACGGCTTTATCCGTTGAGGTAAATGATTTGGCCGACTGGCGTTCTTCTTGTCGCTATGCCCCGATGTCGGCACGAAAGGCTCGATTGGTTACCGAGATGATAACCGGCCGAAGAGTTCAGGAAGCGATGGATATCCTGAAGTTCACAAGAAAACGTGCCGCAACGATGATCGACAAGGTTTTAAGAAGTGCCGTTGCGGATGCAGATGAGCAGCAGGCTGACGTTGATAATCTTTATGTAAGTTCTGCCCGTGCTGACGATGCAGGGATCCGCATAGGTACGAAAAGATGGATTCCAAAAGACAGAGGCAGGGCGCATCCCATTCGCAAGAAAGCCTGCCATATACAGGTCACGGTAACGCAATTATAGGTAAATAACAGAAAAGTAATAAGAGATAGGAGATTATGGGCCAGAAAGTATCACCAATAGGTTTTAGAACAGGGATAACACTTGGCTGGCAGAGCACATGGTTTGCTCCGAAGGCTGATTACGGTAAATTTCTTGTTGAGGACCAGAAGATTCGTCGGTATGTCGATGACAGATTTAACCGTCGTATGCCCAAAGGTGCAGTGGCAAAGACCGAAATAATCCGAACGCGTAACGAAGTAAAAGTAACGCTGCATAGTGCCAGGCCCGGCGTGGTCATCGGCCCAAGGGGTGGTGAAGTCGATAAATTGCGGGAAGAACTAGAAGTGTTAACGGGTCGACAGATAAATGTCAATGTTATCGAGATAAAAGAGCCGGACCTTAATGCCACTTTGGTTGCTGAAGCAATTGCTGAGCAATTAGGTAAACGGGCTTCATTCAGGCGCACGATGAAGCAGTTTTGCGAGTCGGCAATGAATGCCGGAGCTAAAGGAGTTAAGATTATCTGTTCGGGTCGGCTGGCAGGATCGGAAATGGCCAGGAAGGAAACACAGAAACTTGGAAGTATCCCATTGCATACGCTTGATGCTAATGTAGATTACGCCGTGGCAACTGCAAGAACAACGTATGGAGCCATAGGTGTTAAAGCATGGATTTATAAAGGTAAATTCGGCGAGGAAATCGTACCGAGCCAATACCGTCGTCAGCGTCGTCCACCGAAACGTGTTGGCCCGGCGATGAGAGGTAGGGGCAGTACCCAAGGTGCACCGAGACAGGGGAGTAAAGTTTCTGCCGAATCTCAAGTGGCAGCGCCGAAGGCAGAACCTGATAAAAGTGAGTCAGACAATACAAATGAAAGTTAAGAACGAGTGTTTTCCCGAAAGAAAATGCTTTTCGTAAGTATAGTTTTTACAAAGGTCTAAAAAATGGCAATGATGCCAAAAAGAGTTAAATACCGTAAGAGCCAGCGCGGCAAAATGAAGGGTAATGCTTCAAGGTGTAACTTCGTGGCGTTTGGTGAATACGGCTTGCAGGCTTTGGAAACGAGTTGGATAACCGCACGGAACATTGAAGCTGGTCGAGTTGCAGCAACTCACTTTCTGCATCGTGAAGGCAAGGTCTATATCAGGATATTTCCACATAAGCCGGTAAGTTCCAAGCCGTTGGAAACGCGAATGGGTAAAGGTAAGGGTGAGCCTGAATTTTGGGTTGCAAGAGTAAAGCCCGGGCAGGTTTGCTTTGAGATCGGCGGAGTGAGTGAAGATGTGGCGAAGCAGGCACTCGTTAGGGTTGCTCATAAAATGCC
This sequence comes from Sedimentisphaerales bacterium, assembly GCA_049644065.1. Classification (GTDB taxonomy): domain Bacteria; phylum Planctomycetota; class Phycisphaerae; order Sedimentisphaerales; family Anaerobacaceae; genus JAFGPJ01. Next base: position 2,514 of record JBARRE010000573.1, read on the forward strand.
TATCAAATGCAGGTTTGTTAAACGAAGGCATTCATTGTAAAAGGGAACCTTGAGATGAAAGCGCAGTATTACCGAGAGATGAGCCCGGATGAGCTTGAGGGCAAATTAGAAGAGTCCGAAAGGCATTTGTTCGATTTGCGTTCTCAGGCGGTAACGGAAAAACTGGAGAATTCCAAGGCCGTAACTAACGTTAAACGCGATATTGCCAGGATTAAAACAATAATGCGGCAAAGCAAGTTGTAGTTTGTTTGTAGGTAACGGTTAACCGGAAAATCAAAAATGCAGGATCGAAAATTAAAGACTTTGACTGGTGTGGTAGTAAGTAATAGCGGCAACAAAAGCGTTAAGATTGCCATTGATTACAAGGTTAAACATCCAAAGTATGGTAAATATATAAAACGCAGAACAAAAATCGGCGTTCATGATGAACACAATCAGAGCGGCGTTGGTGACGTCATTGAAATTGCTGAATGCAGGCCTCTCAGCAAAACCAAGAACTGGCGTCTTGTGAAGGTTGTAAAAAAAGCAGGTCAGGCGTGAATAGAGATACGAGAAGATGATTCAGCAGGAAACAATGTTGGATATAGCCGACAACTCTGGTGTCAAGTCGGCATTATGCATAAAGGTCCTTGGCAGAGGTGGGGCTCGCGGCAAGAAGACCCGACCGGTTGCTGGGGTGGGAGATATTGTATGTGTAGCTATCAAGAAGTCACTGCCGGGCTGTCAGTTGGATGACAAGAAAGTACATAAATGCGTTATTATTCGCACAAAAAGCCCTGTTAAACGTCCTGACGGCAGTTATGTGAGGTTCGATAGCAATGCCGCAGTGATGATTGACGCCGATGGTAATCCGATAGGAACCAGGATTTTTGGTGCGGTGGCTCGTGAGCTACGCGAAAAAAACTATATGAAAATTATCTCGCTGGCAAGCGAAGTAGTCTAAATGTATGAAGCATCTCGTGAATCGCCAAGCGAGATATGAAATTAGAGATACGATTTTATGGCTTTACATATAAAAAAAGGTGATATAGTAGAGATTATAACTGGTGACCACAAAGGTACTACCGGCAGGGTTCTGCGAGTGATACGTGAAAAGGACAGTGTTATTGTTCAGGGTCACAATATAGTTAAAAAGCACGTTCGGCCTTCACGTAAGAATCCGCAGGGAGGCCGGATCAATGTTGAACAACCGATCCATATAAGTAATGTTTTGCCGGTAAATCCGAAAAGCTCGAAAGGCGGCAGAGTCCGTTTTGAGGTGAAAAAGGATGGTAGCAAAAAACGCCTTTCCTCTGACGGTTCCGAAATTGGCATTGTTCGAAAGATAAAATAAGCTGATGATTAGCAGCTATTAACTATTTAATACGGTTGCAAGATACAAAATGGCACGTTTGAAAGATTTATATAAGTCAAAGGTAATTCAGGAACTGACCAAAGAGTTTGGCTACAAAAATTCTATGGCTGTTCCGCGAATGGTAAAGGTCGTTATCTCGATGGGTATAGGCAAAGCGACTCAGGACAAGAAATTCCTGGAATCGGCTAAAAAGGACCTGATAATGATTGCCGGCCAAATGCCTATTGCTTGTAAGGCCAAGAAAAGCGTTTCTAACTTTAAGGTCAGGGAAGGTACAGAAACCGGTTTGAAAGTTACTGTTCGCGGCGTGAGAATGTATGAATTTATGGATAGACTTATTAGTCTTGCGATACCGCGGGTAAGAGACTTTCGAGGCCTTAACGACAACAGTTTTGACGGCAGAGGCAATTACTCGATGGGCCTGAGTGAGCAGAGCGTTTTTCCGGAAATCAACGTGGGAAAAATGGAGTTTCAGCAGGGTATGAATATAACATTTGTTACTACGGCACAGACCAACGAAGAAGCAAAAAAACTGCTTGAGCTTTTTGGTATGCCGTTCAAAAAGCTTGAATCGTAAAACGCCGGACGAGATGAGAAATTGGAGCTTGTGAATGTCAACTAAAGCACTGGAAAACAAGGCAGAAAAAAAACAAAGATTTCGTGTCAGGCAATATACACGCTGTCAGCTTTGCGGCAGGTCCAGAGCCGTTTATCGCAAGTTTAAGATTTGCCGCATTTGTTTTAGAACTTTGGCTAACGAAGGAAAAATACCGGGAGTTAAAAAAGCCAGTTGGTAAAGAACGCGATATGACGTGTCAAATGTAATTCTATAAAGACATATGATATACGAGATGTGAAACTATGAGTTTAAGTGATCCCATAGCCGATATGTTGACGAGGATTCGCAACGCTGTGCGAGTAAACAAAGAACAGGTTAACATTAAAGCGTCTAAAATCTGTGATGGTATAGCGGCTGTGTTGAAAAAAGAAGGTTATATCTCGGATTATGACCGAATTGATGATGGCAACCAGGGGATACTGAGAATAATGTTAAAGTATGACCAGGAGGGCCGTCCCATTATTAACGAGATAACAAGAGAAAGTAAGCCTGGCCGTAGAGTCTATTGCTCCGTAGAAAAGCTGCCGCGAGTTTTAGCCGGCATGGGTATAGCAATCGTTTCTACAAGTGAAGGTGTAATGAGTGATATAAACTGCCGCGAGAATAATGTTGGTGGCGAGATTCTATGTACGGTTAGCTAATGAGTCGTATCGGAAAAAAACCTATTGTTATCCCAGATGGCGTAAAGGTCGAGAAAAAAGGCCTTTGTATCAAGGTATCAGGTTCGCTTGGTGAGATTCAAATGGATTGCCATCCGCGGATAAAAGTTAAAATTGACGATTCTGATGGGAAAATATTCGTTGAAAACGAAAAACCGCAGGATCACATGAACAGGCAGTTGCACGGTACAATGCGAGCCTTGATTGCCAATATGATTACCGGTGTCAGTAAAGGTTTTGAAAAGAAAATGGAAATTTACGGTACCGGCTACAATCTCAAAGAACAGGATCAAAAACTGATTTTTCAAGTTGGTTTTTGCCATCTTGTAGAACGGGTAATACCGAAGGGCATTAAGATCAAAATTGACGTCGGCGCAACAAGGGGCAATGAAGTCCCTGCGAAGTTCACGCTATCGGCAATAGACAAATGTCTGCTTGGGCAGTTCGCTGCAGATATACGAAAGATAAGACCGCCTGAGCCCTACAAAGGAAAGGGCATCCGTTATGCGGATGAGCATGTACGACGTAAAGTCGGTAAAGCATTTGCTTCGGGAACAGCATAAGAATAGAAATAGGAATTGAGAATTGAGAGCTGGTAAAATACAAAAAGCGGCACTTAGGCGTAAATATCATGTTAGGAAAAAGGTCTTTGGAACTCCGGACAGACCACGGCTTTCGGTGTTTCGGTCGAACAGACATATTTACACCCAAATTATTGATGATACCGCAGGCGCGACACTTGCTTCGGCAAGTACAATGACAAAAATCCAGCGGGACCAGTTACCCAATGCGGGTAATATAAAAGCTGCTGAAATAGTAGGCGAAGCGATCGCAAAACAAGCCCTCAGCGTCGGTATTAAGTGCGTTTGCTTCGATAGAAATAGATATAAATTCCATGGCAGAGTTAAAGCTCTTGCCGAATCGGCAAAGAAAGCCGGGCTGGTCTTTTAAAAAGAAACGATAAAGCTTGGAGAAAAAATTGGCAGTAGAACTTCTTAAACTATCGGAACAAGAAGAGAAGCCGCTGGAAGATACGGTTGTAAAAATATTCCGCTGTTCCAAAGTGGTCAAAGGTGGTCGGCGGTTCAGCTTTGCAGCATTGGTTGTTGTTGGTGACCGTGCAGGCACAGTGGGTGTCGGTTATGGCAAGGCTAACGAGGTCCCACGAGCGGTCGAGAAAGCTGTAAAAGATGCCAAAAAGTCTTTAAACAAGATTGCTTTGGTTGGCCGAACGATTCCGCACCGAATCAACGGCGAATACAGAGCTACGAAGATAGCATTGGTTCCGGCCAGCCCGGGTACCGGAGTTATAGCCGGCTCCAGCGCCCGAGCAGTACTCGAATATGCAGGTGTGCAGGATGTACTTACAAAAGTTTACGGCAGCACTTCTGCCAAAAATGTAGTCAAAGCAACACTTGAAGGCTTATTGAGATTACGCAGCAAAGAAATGGTCGAAGCTCTTCGTGGTGTTGCAATTAAGGATTAATAAAAATACCGATTGAAAGTTGGTTGATTTGAATGCTGAATCATGAAATAACTTCTATTGCTGGTAAACACACACGTCGTCGCCGCGTTGGCAGAGGTAGTGGCAGCGGCCATGGCAAGACGTGTGGCCGAGGCCATAAAGGTGCCGGCAGCAGGGCTGGCTCTACTTCGGTCTCACTCTATGAGGGCGGTCAGATGCCTTTGTTTCGCCGACTGCCTAAACGGGGCTTTAATAACTACAATTTCGCAAATCGCTGCGAAATTGTCAATGTCTGTCAACTTGAAAGATTTGAGGATGGCGCTACTATCGGTGTAGAGC
>JBARRE010000574.1:0-7124 GCA_049644065.1 Sedimentisphaerales bacterium
CGCCCGCTGGGCCTGGAATGCGTCGGCTCGATGAGTGTCGATGACAAGCAGGCCGATCTCAAAGAGGCACTCCGCTACGCCACAGACAAGGCCGATCTGATAATCGTAACCGGAGGCCTTGGCCCAACCGATAACGACATCACCCGGGAAGCGCTCTCTGACTTTACCGGAATCACGCTGAAAGAAGAGCCTAATGTGTTGCAGGAGATGGCACGAAGATTCCGCGTATCACCCGACAGACTTCGTGCGAATTTACGCCGGCAGACACAGGCGCCAACGGAAGGGACCTACTTCAGAAATACCGAAGGCACAGCAATCGGGCTTGCTTTCGAGCCGGATGACGCTGTAATTGTTGCGCTGCCAGGACCACCTCGCGAATTGCAGGCCATGGTTCGCAATGAGCTGTTGCCGTATCTGAGCAGGCGATTCGGCACACGGCTGCCCGGGTACTCGCTGACGCTGCGGTTTGTCGGCCTCGGCCAGTCCCAGATCGATCAGTCGCTTGGAGATAACGTGCCGCTGGCGCCCGATATTACCGTTTCATCGCAGTTCGAAGGCGGCCGGGTGGATTTCACATTTTCGCTGCCCGAAGACACGCCGCAGGACCGGGTGAGACTCCTGGAGCTGAAACAAAAGATAATGCAGCACCTGGGTGAATATGTATATGCGGACGACGAAACGTCGCTGGAACAACAGGTCTTGAAGCTGCTGAAAGCACGCGGCGAGACACTGGCTCTGGCCGAAGCCGGCAGCGGCGGGAGTCTGGCCGAGGCATTGAGCAGCGCTGACGGGGACGGGCAGGTACTGGCCGGGGCGTATGTGGCTCCAACCGTGGAGAAACTGTGTCACTTGCTCGCCATAGACAATGATGACCGCACCGGCAGCGAATCCGGCAACCAAAGAATAAAACGGCTCGCTGCAGCAACAGCCGATGCGACCGCAAGCCAGTGGGCGGTTGCCGTCGGCGAGGCGAGGCGGGATGAAAACGGTTCCGGCTACGTGGAGGTTGCTTTCAAGCTGCCGGACGGACGCGTGGAAAACAGGCAGGTTCGGCTTAGCGGCACCGGCGAACTGGCCCGCTCCAGGTTAAGCACGCAACTGCTCGACCAACTGAGGCGAAGATTACGGTGAGACTCGATTAATTTGAAAATATTCTATCTGAACGTGTCTCTGCCGGGAAATCTTTCTTTGCCGGCCTTTGCCGTGAATACGTATATCTCACCGGAAAGATTTATTCATCATGTGTGATATGGGAGAAATAAAGCGATTTCGCCTTTTCGTACAGTACCTTACCGTTGATGAGCGTTGATTCGACGAACGTTTTGTGATGGAAGGGATGGCCGTCAAGGATGATAATGTCGGCATCTTTTCCAACCTGCAGGCTGCCTACCCGGTCGGCAACGCCGATGATTTCGGCGGCAGTGATAGTGATTGCTTCCAGCGCGGTCTGCTCGTCGAGCCCGCCGCTGACGGCGAACGCCGCTTCCATCGGCAGGGCCATCATGTCACGCCCTACTACGCCCCATGTCTCAAAGGAGGTGCTCGGAGGTATGATCGCGAATTTGACGCCGGCTTTTTTCAAAATGGCGGCATTCTCAAGATTCGAACCGGAAGGCCCCGATATATCTTCGTTCGGACGCCTCTTCTCACGCGGAGTGATAACGACGCGGACATCCCGTTTGGCAATCTCTTCGGCAACAATCCAGGCCTCGACGGCATCCGCCAAAATCAACCGGATACCGAATTCATCCACCAACTCCAGGGCAGCCAGAATGTCGCCTATCGTCGATGCCGTCAGCGCCGCGGGCACTTCCCGCCGCAGAAGCCGGATATATTCATCAAGCCCGCCCGGTTTCTTCGGCTCTTCGGCTTTCTTCTTGTCCTTGGTATTTTGATATTCAGCAAGCTTACGCAGGTAACTTTGGGCCTTTCGCAGATTCTGTTTAAAGGTGGTTTTACGCAGCCAATCTCTGTTAGAAATCATGACCGGCTGCACGACCGACTCTTTAATCAGCATCTGATCCAAATCACCGTAGGAGGTCTTGATGACGGCTGTCGCTCCTCCGATGGGACTGCTGCCCGATGGACGGCCGGCCGATACCATGGCCGTCGTGATACCGGATGCCAATGCCAGAGAGACGCTGAAGTCAAACGGATCGAGAGAATCAGCGATCTTGGTTATATCCGGATAGCCGATGATCCCGACCTCGGCGTTGACTGCTACCAGGCCGGGCATAACAACTTTTCCACGGGCCTCAATTACTTTGGCTTTTTCCGGAATTTCGATATTCTGTCCGATGTCGGAGATTTTTCCGTCTCTGATGAGAATCGTTCCGTTTTTAATAATTCCACCGGTGATTGTGTACAGGTCCCCGCCTCGAATCGCGGTGACCTCCTCTGCTGCCGAGAGCGGCGAAATGAAAAATATCATCGATATCGCCTGCACGAACAACAGCCTACGCGTGACATGATGTATATGTTTTTTATCCATTTATGGTTTCTCCTTACGGAGCTTCATGAACGATCTTGCCTTCGATCATCACCTTGTAAATTTTAGTCCCGACGTCCAGAGGATCGCCGCTGAGAATCAGGAGATTCGCATCCTTGCCGACCTCCAGACTTCCCAGCCGGTAGTCGACCGCCATCATCTCAGCAGGATGGATGGTGATTGCTTTCCTGGCGATTTCCCGGTTCAGTCCTGCTTTGACCAGCTCAGCTACTTTTCTCAGGAAGTCTTCGTGTCCCCCGACATTGTCGAATTCCGGCCTCAATGCGATTTTGACCTCGGCCTCGGCAAGCATTCTGGGCACATTAATGCGAGTACGCGTGTTGCTCTCGAAGTCTATCTGAGCAGGAAGAATCACCGGGATTTTCCTTTTAACCAACTCTTTTGTAATCCGATAAGTTTCGGTGCCGGCAATCAGAACCGGTTTCATTTTGTCATATGGTTCGAGCAATTTCATCAAGTGCAGCATCTCACCAGGCGAATTACACATCACTAATGTCGGCACCTTGCCCTGCAGGGCAAGAACGAGCGGCCGGACTTTCGGATCCGTGGAACTCATCTTGCTTTTTGCGGAATCCAGCGCAGACTTGATAACATTTTTGACCTTGTCATTCGCCTGAAAATGAATCATCACAAACCCGGATTCGGCAACGACCATCTCTTCGGGTTTTTGGCCGGTCGGCCGTATTATGGCCCCCTGTCCAGTGATACCCGTACTGGCTGACCTTCTGCCGGGGAGCAATCCGACAGTTGTGAATCCCGCTCCGAGAATACGTTTGAATTCATCCTGATGAGGATACAATTCATCGACGACCCGGTAGTGCGGATTGGACGCGGGACCACCGGTCGCCGGACTCGATAACCCGATTCGCGACGATGGATTCACAAGGCCTGGAAAGATTGTCTTGTCAGGGACATCTATGATCTCGGCAGTTTCGGGAATCTCGACGTCATTTCCGATCTCTTTAATCTTGCCATCGGCTATGACGATGATGCCGTTTTCAATCACGCCGGATGTGACGGTATCGACCCGGTCGGCCTTAATAGCGATTATCTCTTCGGCTGCGGCCCCGATCGAAAGCCCTCCGAACAATATGCATAACAGGACGTAGTGACGAATATTTCTCATCCTTATTATTCCTTTTCACGAGGAGTTGCTTTTTCCTGGACGACCAAATTGATCCCTTTTCGCTGGTAGACGATTCTGCCGTTGATCAGGACCAGATCAACCGGAGCGGTATGGTCGAGCAAGCTGCCTTTTTTTATGGCTATGTCGGCGTCTTTACCCACTTCGAGAGAACCGACACGGTCGTCAATACCGAGGGCACGGGCCGAATTGATAGTTATGCCCTTCAAAGCCTCCCGGTCATCAAGACCATAGTGGGCCGACATCGAGGCCTGAAACGACAGTTCTTCCTGCGGAGCGATCCAGGAACTCCAGCCGACTGCGTCGGTATTGATTGAGAGCTCCTTGACGCCGGCTTTTTTATATTCGGCCCCCATTCCATGGAAGCGACCGTCATAAGTAGGCCGGGAGAATTCAATGACTCGCGGGCCGATATTAATAAAGACACCGTCACGTTTTGCCGCTTCCTGACCCACGATGTACCCGCCGTATGCCGTATGCGTGGGGATGACTTTCAGGTTGTTCTCGTCGTTGAACATGCGGATTGTCTGCATAACGCCCCAGCCCGAGTAGGTGTGCACAATCGTCGGCATTTCGCCGTTGAAGGCCTTCCGCATCTTCTCCAGCTCCAGCTTGTATTTGGGCTTTTCCTTTCGCTCGCCCCGTTCATACGCCCGCCATGCCTCGGTGTACTCTTTCGCCTGTTTGAGGATTTGTCTGAGAATCCATGACATCCCCATGCGCGTGGCGCCAAGGTCGCCGGAACGACGCTCGGGATTGAAGGCCTGTGTCATTTTCATAGCGCCGTACTCGCGTAAAATCATCTTTTCAGGGTCGGACGGATCGAGCTTTATAATGACGCTGAAGCCCGCCAGGTTTGTCCCGCTTCCGGGCATCGTGTTGATTGTAGTCACGCCCCCTGTAACACCTTTTTCGACGCTGATGTCTTCGGGATTGACGCTATCGGCAATTTTCAGTTCGGGATTGATCGTTGTAACCATATCATTGAATCCGCCTTCGACGCCAATGTGCGTGTGGACCTCGACGATCCCGGGTGTGACCCATCTGTCCGAAGCGTCAATTACAGTATATCCTTCCGGGATTTGGATGCTCGATGCAGGCCCAAGAGCCTCGATATTTTCGTTGCTGAGAAGAATAATGCCGTTATTGATAACACCTTTGCCAACGACAAATTCCCTGCCCGGAGCCATCGTCAGGATCTTGCCCGCTTTGATGGCGTACTTTGGCGGTGCCGGCTCATCCTTGGCAATTGATGAACTGACGGTCAAAGCCGCAAGAAAGATCACTGCAATGGAACACGCATGTTTCATTCGTTTGTCCCGCGTCAAACCTTTCGGATCAACATTACTTCATTTCCAATTTAAAAATTATGACGATTTTTCCTTCGCAACTAAATTTACGCCCTTGCGTTGATAGACGATTCTGCCGTTAATCAGCACAAGATCAACCGCGGCTGCAACATCGAGCAGGCTCCCTTTCTTGATGACGATATCGGCATCCTTGCCTACCTCCAGCGAGCCGATTCGGTCGTCGACGCCGAGGGCCCGGGCAGGCTGGATGGTAATGGCCTCCATCGCAACGATCTCATCCAAACCGTAATGGACGGCCATTGACGCCTGGAAGGCCAGTTCCTCCTGCATTCCCCATCCGACGGAATCCGTATTTATCGAAAGATTCTTTACGCCCCGGCTTACATATTCGGCTCCCATCCCGTGAAATCGACCGTCTATCGGAGCAGTCCAGCCCTTGAAATCGACAAGTCGCGGACCGATGTTTACGTGAACCTTCTCGCGTTTCGCCGCTTCCTCACCGGCCATGTATCCGCAAAACGATGTATGAGTTACAATGGTATCCATTTGATACTCATCGTGAAACATGTACATGCTCTCGAGTATACCCCAGGCCTCGGCACTGTGCACGATAGCGGGGATTTCGCCCTCGAAGGCCTTTCGCATGTTCTCCAGTTCGGGCTTATATGTGGGCTTTTCTTTGCTCCGGCCGCTCTCGTATGACTGCCAGGCACTCGTATACTCTTTCGCCTGATTGAGAATCTGCCGGAGCATCCAGGCCATGCCCATTCGGGTCAGTCCCAGGTCGCCGGCGCGTCGTTCCGGATTATAAGCCTGGGCAATTTTCATCGCTCCGATTTCACGAACAATCGCTTCCTCAGGGTGCGAACAGTCAAGTTTGACGATAACCGTGAAACCAGCAAGATTTGTTCCGCTGCCCGGCATAGTATGGATGGTAGTCACCCCCCCTGTTACTGCTTTTTCGGCGGCGATATCCTCCAGGTTTACACATTCGTCGATTTCCAGCTCGGGATTGATCGTCGTGACCATATCGTTGAATCCTCCCTCGACGGCGATATGGGTGTGCGCTTCGACGATGCCCGGCATGACCCATCGATCCGATGCATCAATAACGGTGTACCCATCCGGGACTTTGAGTTCCGATGCCGGGCCCAGAGCTTCAATTTTCCCTTTGCTGACCAGGATCACGCCGTGATTTATAACGCGCCGGCTCGCATCGGAACTTTCGGCCGGCACCATCGTCAAAATCTTACCGGCCCTGATCGCATACGGCTTCGACGCACCTTCAGTAACAGCGCCAAACTGAAACACGCACAAGATAACAATTGCGATTCTCGAGCTTATTTTCATTCTTTTCTTTCGAATACAACCCGCCCGTTCACGATAACTTTTTCCACCCTGCTTCGAAAATCAAAAGGCTCGCCGGACAGGATGACCAGATCGGCGTCTTTGCCTTCGTCGATGCTTCCGATTCGATCGTCCACGTGCAGCATCTCCGCCGGATAGATAGTGACTGCTCGAAACGCGTTGTCTTCATCCATTCCATAGCGAACGGCGTAAGCCGCGTTCATCGGCAAATATTGCGTCCCCGAAGTGGCGCTTGTATGCAGTGCGACGCGGAGCCTGCTTCGTGTCAGCAGGTCGGCGTTATTGATCGCCTTTCCCTTTTCATAGCGGAGGATATCGGGGCCGATGGCAATGCCAACGTTGTATTTTCTCAGCTCGTCCGTAACTCGGAAGCCGTCGCCACCGCCAAGAATGATAACATCGAGATTGTATTCGTCTCGAAAGACTTTCAGCGTATTGAGTATTTCATCGGCCCGGCCGGCATGCACGAGCGCCGGCATTTTGCGTTTGAAGAGTCCCCTCATCAGTTCAAGGTTCGTATCGCGTCGTGGGCGTTCCGGCTCCTTGAGAGCATCTTCTTCATCCGACTCTTTATCTTTGTTTTTGTCTTTTTCGTATTGCCGGCGGCGTTCGTACTGCTCGTACGCGCGTTCATATTGGTCCCACTTCTCGGCATATTCCTTCGCTCTTTTCAGAAGCTCGCGTGCCTGCCAGACTTGTGTCATTTTTGCGCTCGAACCAAGCATCGAGAATTTCACGGCGGCGTATTCTTTGACAATCATATCCTTCGTGCGGTCGCCGGTGAGTTTAATGA
>JBARRE010000575.1:0-4497 GCA_049644065.1 Sedimentisphaerales bacterium
GACGCGTCCCAGGGATATCGAGGAGATGTACTCCTTTGTCAACCAGCACACCCTGGCCGACACGTCCATCCGTACTCAGGCGAGGCTGATCGGTTCAAATGCCTGGTGGTTTGCGCTTCTTGCCCGGTTTAATTTCGCAGCCCCCAGCGCCTACGTAGTCCTAATGAAGAACAACGCGCGGCTCGAAATATGGCGATTCGGCCCTAGTGCCTCTAGTTCCTGGATGTTGGCCTCTGCAAATGTCGGGATCGATCCGAGGGAGCAGGATGTCCTCCTGCGGTTCGACGTGATTGGAAACGAACTGAACGCGTGGGCTTGGCTAGAGGGAGACCCGATGCCTGCCGAACCGCAGGTCAGGGCGATGCACTCCGAATTCGCAACGGGTATAGTTGGAGTGGCCGCCGACCTTGGCTCGCGGCTCAGCAACAACGATGCGATCTTTCGATACGTGGAGGTATACGAGCCCGTTCTGCCGCCACCTGACTTTAACGGAGACGAAATCGTGGACATCGAGGATCTGATTATACTCATTGAACACTGGGGCCTGGAAGAGCCATCGCTTGACATTGCCCCGCCGCCTTTTGGCGACGGCATAGTAGATGTCCAGGATTTGGAGGTTCTGATGAGCTACTGGCAACAGGAAGTTCTGCCAGTTAGCCTGCTGGCATACTGGAAGCTGGATGAGGAGGCGGGTGACATAGCTTCCGATAGTAGCAGCGAATATGACGGAACGCTTAATGGACAACCAATATGGCAACCCACTGGTGGTCAGATAAACGGCACTTTGGAGTTCGATGGTATTAATGATTATGTCAACACACCCTTTATCTTAGATCCGGCTAAGGGATCGTTGAGCGCGCTCGCATGGATTAATGGTGGTGCCCCGGATCAGGTGATTATATCTCAAACAGGAGATTTCGGCGGAACATTGATTGGCATCGATCCTTCAGAGGGCACACTCATGACCGGATTCAGCGATATGTACTTCGGTGCATTAGTATCGGAAATGGTAATTACTGATGGTCAATGGCATCATATCGGCCTTGTGTATGACTTGGATTCTTTGCATAGGCGATTGTATGTGGATGGAATTTTAGTAGCTGAAGATGCGACGGTTGTGTCCGGCATGCCTTCGGATGGCGGCCTGTACATCGGTGCCTCAAAAGACCTTGATGCAACCTCTTTCTTCTCCGGCCTTATCGATGATATTCGCATCTACGACGTAGCCCTGACTGCAGAAGAAATCCTGGCCATTACTCAATAAGTTTTGAATGGGCAGTGGCAATCTCTTATTTTATATGCATAAAAAGTCATCGTTACTTTTGAGATTGCTTCACGGAGTTTATCCTGAGCAAAGTCGAAGGGTTCACAATGACATACTCCGGCGTGAGGTTTCTTTCAGAGCAAGTATGTCTTTGGCTATGATAACATTCTCTCTGACCTGGAAGTCGAACATTCCGACACAGATGAAATCCGCACCGTTTTCAAATGCGTATTTGAGTCCTTCATGAGGATGAAAAGGGATAATATCTATGCAGAACTAAGATGAGTTGGCAATATCATTGAGACGCTAGGAAAAACATCTATGACAACTTTTCTATTTTTCCTTGCCGTGCAGTCGAAATGCGAGAGCTGCTCTGCCCGCCGGGCCGAAATCGCCGTTCATTTGCAGGGTGCCGTCCTGGCTTGGTGAGATTGTTAGAGACGCCTCGAAAAGTTCACGCTGCATCGGATCAATGGATATGTTCCATGTCTCTCTATCCAGCGTCCAGCCGGAAGGTTTGCTTGTAACTCGAATTGTGCCTTTTACAGGTTTACTTAAAAAGTTGTATGCGAACATTCGCAGACTATAGGGCTTATCAGGATCGATTTGGTACTCGTAGCCCTGTGACCAGGGCAGCGGCTCGATTTTCATAGAGGCACTGCGCGGCATTTGCACTTGAAGCACGACAGGACAGACTTTATCTTTCCGCCGCTCTGAGCGAGCGAGAGTTGTCAATTTCAAGTTGTCGGTTTGTCCGGCGGGCAGGATGATGAACAAAGCTTCGCCGGACAGTTCGGCGGGCATTTCATCGAGTCTGCGGCCGAGATAATCGAATACTCCCTCGACCAGCCACGATTCGGGTAAAGAGAAGGGGACTTTTGTCTTTGCACGCTGAGGCCAGTCCACTTTCTTTTCCGCCCAGGCAACCAGCACATCCCGCTCCAGACCATCCGGCCGGGCACGAAAAGCGATTACATGCGCATCGTCGGATTCAGGGACGGCCAATCGTCCGAGGCACTTGCCCCCGGCCAGTAAACGCCCGACCGCCGCCAGCGCGACGTATGCCGGTCGCGGTGTCATGTCCATCCGCAGCAGTCCAAATTGCACGCCATTAGATCCCTCATGGTAGTGCCCCAGGATGAAATGGAAATGCCGGATGCTGCCGGCGTATAGACTGGATGCGTAAGACTGGGCGATATACCGGGCCTTGCGAATTTCATCCTCACGCGATAACTCGCACCACGGTTCGGGGCCGACGTACTTTAGGCCGCGGTCGGCCTCGGTGACCCAGATTGGTTTGCCGCAGGCCGCCTGCCGGGCTGGTGCCCACAGCCGCTCGTAATCGTGCGCCCAGTCATACGTATGGATGTTGTACGTGTCGAAGTAAGACCATGCCTCGTTGTCCAGCAGGCCCTGCGTGTGCCGGGGCGTCGGCGTGGTTGTGTACACGTTCCAGCAGACCGTGACATCCGGGTCGCCTGCCTTGAAGCCTAAGTAGGCGGCTTTCTGGAAGCTGCACATCTCATCGACGGTATGGCCGCCGAAGGTGCTAACGTTCGCTTCGTTCCATGGCTCCCATGCAAGCACGCGCCCTTTGAACCGCCCGGCCATTGCTTTGCAGAATCGATACACATCCCTCAGGTCACGGGCAAACCGTCCCGATGGATGCTCCCCGTCAAGCTCGGTGTCCCATGCCCAGTCCGGCGTCAAATGAAAGACCTGCAGCACTTTCAGTCCGTAATTGGTCTGGATCGCTGCGGCCGAATCATAGGTGGTAGCAGTCTTAATGAATTGCCCCTGCTTCGGTTCCAACTCTCGCCAGGTTATCCGGTCGCGAATCCAATTCACGCCGGCCAGGGCGGCCAGAGATGTGAGCCTCGCCTGATCGTCCGGCTGGTCTTTTGCAAACCACGCCGTAGCCGAATCTACGCATATCGGCGAATCCTGAGGTACTGGCGCGACGAGCTTTTGCAGCACAGCCGCCGTGGTCCAGTGCAGGCACGAAAGATCCTCATCGAGAAATTCCACGCGATACCAGCCGACGGGTAATTGCTCCAGCCGAATCCGCGAAGGCGGGGCGTTGGAATCCTCGGAAAACACGCCGCTGCGAACCATCCGGCCTTTATCATCCAGTACTCGCCAGCTTTGAGTCTCTTTTGGAACTTCGGCCGGAACCTTGATCCAGACCGTCTCCGTATCAAGATACACGTTGCCCGGACGATCAGCCAGCGGAATTGGTATCGATCGCTGTACGACGTGACTGTCAGACCAATACGTCGCATCGAAGGACGCATCCGCGTATGAGCACATCCAGATGCTTAGCGCCATTATAATAATAACTTTTTGCATTTTCATGCTTTCCTTGCTTGTGTTTAGGGCTTTTTTTGCCAGTTCACGGCGTTCAAAACCATCCGAGCTATGTTCTCGTTCTGATAATCCGACTCACAATGTCCCGGCATGAGATAAACGATGGTCCCATTGCCCTGATTCTTAATCCACGCTCCGCGATCCTGCATGTATGTTTTACCTGTATCTTTGTCGGTGTAGATCAGGCCGCATAGAACCGTCTTTTCACGGCCGTCGGTAAACCTGTGGTTAATGAATACTTCGGAGTCATCTTTAAGATCGATGCCAGGGTAGGATTTCTCCATGGCTGGCTGATCCGATGAAGAGTATGTCACCTGCTGGTTCCACTTGATGTTGTGATTTGTGATATAATGCTTTGTGTTGAGGTTCACCAGTGTCCAGTTCGAAGCTTTCCATGCGTAACCCCCATCTTCCATCGGGCCTTTCTTGAGCTGCATTCCCAGAAAGTCGAAATAGAATTTGTTCTCGGCCTTCCTGCTGCTGATCGAATGGTGCAGACAAATAAGCCGCCCGCCGTCGTTGGTATAGTCGATGATGGCACGTTCGGTCTGCTCGAATAGCTGGCCGTGGATAAAGACTATTACTGCTTTATACACAGAGAGCTGTATCGGAAGAGACTGCTGGTCAACTATGGTCGCTGGCAGCTTGCCTTTTTCAGTAAGGAATTTCGCCAGCACATCCATCTGCGGCCTTTCATCCTGAATAATAAGCACCCCGGGCTGCTGGGCCGGGCCGGAGACACCGCAGGTTAGAGCGGCGATAAATAGGGCAATACAAACTAAGAGGAACTTCGATAGTATAGATTTCATATGTTGGAGCCTTTCAATCTGCCTGAATTAATTTAGACCACGGCATTATAACAGACC